>JAIXVT010000331.1 GCA_027482725.1 Pseudomonadota bacterium
CGAGAAAATGTCGAACCCGCCTACATTTTCCGTAATCGGATTCGCAACGAAGCTCCCAAGCGGTTTGTGGGTGATCTGACAACTCGAAAAGTTTATGCACCCGAGTATGTATCGGAAATTCCGGTTCAATATCGAATCTTTTTCAACACTTTAGATCAAATTAAACCGCCTTACGTCTACGTCCCGTAGGCGGTCTGTGCTACGATTCTGAAGTGTCCAAGAACATTCGTAATTTTTGTATTATTGCCCATATTGATCATGGGAAATCGACGCTTGCTGACCGGTTGTTGGAGTTTACGGGGACCGTAACCAAGCGAGAGATGGAAGCCCAATTCTTAGACAATATGGATATCGAGCGCGAGCGTGGGATCACCATCAAGGCGCAGAGCGTCCGATTGAACTATAAAGCGCGCGACGGCAAGACCTATATTTTGAACCTTATCGATACCCCGGGCCATGTGGACTTTACTTACGAAGTTTCGCGGTCTTTGGCGGCGTGCGAAGGTGCCGTTTTGGTGGTGGATGCGACTCAAGGCGTCGAGGCACAAACTTTGGCCAATGTGTTCATGGCGCTAGAAAATAATCTCGAAGTGTTCCCTGCGATCAACAAAATTGATCTTCCGTCAGCCGATGTCGAAAAAGTAAAAAAAGAAGTCGATGAAACGATTGGTGTCATTGACGTCTCCCGCGCTGTGGCGTGTTCGGCAAAAGCGGGTATCGGGATCGAAGACATTTTGGAGGGGGTGGTGAATTACATCCCCGCGCCGGTGGATCATGACGATAAGCCGTTGCGTGCCCTGATTTTTGATTCATGGTTTGATCCGTATCAAGGCGTGATTGCGCTTTGCCGGGTAGTGGACGGGGTGCTTAAGCCTAGGGAAAAAATCCGGCTTTATCACGCGGTTAAAGAATTTGAAGTTCAAAAAGTCGGCGTTTTTGCGCCCAAATATGTAGAAGCTAAACAGCTTGCCAGCGGTGAAGTTGGCGCGATCATTTGTGGGATCAAGGATGTTCGGGACATGAAGGTGGGGGATACCATTATTTCTGCGTCTCTCCCGCAAACCGAGTCTTTAGGTGGGTTTAAAGAAGTTAAGCCCATGGTGTTTTGCGGTGTGTATCCCGTAGAAACCGACGACTATCACAACCTGAAAGAAGCTTTGGAAAAACTCCAGCTCAACGATTCGGCGATCCAATTTGAGCCCGAAACTTCTAATGCGTTGGGATTCGGCTTTCGGTGCGGATTTTTAGGGCTTTTGCACATGGATGTGGTGCAAGAGCGTTTGGAGCGCGAATACGATCTGAACATCATTACCACCGCGCCTTCGGTGATCTATAAAGTGACTAAAATCGATGGGGAACAGTTAAGCGTAGAAAATCCCGCAAAACTCCCGCCCCAATTGGAAATTTTGTCCATCGAAGAGCCGTATATTCGGCTATCGCTCCATATGCCATCCGAGTTTGTGGGTGTGGTCATGGCACTTTGTAATGATCGGCGCGGCATCCAAGAAAAAATGGATTACGTGACGTCTGACCGAGTAAATTTGGTTTACCATTTGCCGTTGGCCGAGATGGTTTTTGATTTTTATGACAAGTTAAAATCGTCCACTCGCGGATACGCATCTATGGACTATCAGTTGTTGGATTACAGAGAAGCGGATTTGGTGAAAGTGGATGTGCTGATCAACGGCGATCCCGTCGACGCGTTGGCTTTGATTATTCACCGCGATAAGGCCGCGACACGCGGGCGGGATTTGGTTAAAAAAATGAAAGAACTGATCGAGCGACAGATGTTCGAAATTGCGATTCAAGCCGCAATTGGATCAAAAGTCATCGCCCGCGAGACGGTTTCTGCTTTCCGTAAAAACGTGACGGCCAAGTGTTATGGGGGAGATATCTCCCGGAAGCGTAAACTCCTTGAGAAACAAAAAGAGGGGAAAAAACGCATGAAACAGATCGGCACGGTAGAGATCCCACAAGAAGCGTTCTTGGCTGTGCTCAAGGTGGATTGAGCGTGATGTTTGGGACTCCCTCAGCGTCGGGACAAAAACCGTTAAGCGTTGTAAAGGCTGGGGTTCGTAGTTTTACCTCTTCCCCTTGGGGTTTGATTTTTGTTTTGTTTTTTCTGCGCAGTCTTTTGGGCGCACTCTTTCCCGTATTTGGGGACGAGGCTTATTACTTGTATTGGGGCCAGCATTTTTCCGGCGGGTATTACGACTTGTCGCCCATGATTGGCTGGTGGATTGCGGGGGCAAATGCTCTGGGGCTTAACGATATCGGAGCCTTGCGTGGACTCAATGATTTTTCATGGCTCTGCGTGATTGTTGTTTTAGAGCGATTATTGATGGCGCGGCAAGTCCCGGCCGAACGCCGGGCGCCAGTGATGATCTTGATCGCAGCAATTCCCCTGTTGTCGCTGGGGGTACTGCTGAGTCCTGATGTTCCCCTTTTGTTGTTTTCTACGCTAGCGATCGCGTCGTTGCTACGCACCTTGTATTCTGGAGGCCATCCGGTCTGGATTGGGTTTTTTTTAGGACTGTCATTTTTATCCAAATACTTGGTGGTGGCGTGGGCAGGGACTTTTGTCGTTTATGCTTGGAAACGTTGGCTGAGTTTTAGGCAAGTGGTGTGGATTCTTTTAGGAGCATTACCGGCGCTTGTGCAACACCTGTGGTGGAACTGGACGCATTGCCAAGCCACGATTACGTTTAATTTTTTTACCCGACAAATGGTCAGTGACGGCACGTTTGTACAAACCTTTGGTTTGTTTTTGATCTATGTGGTGCTGTGGGTGACCCCTTCCGGGTTTAGGTTGCTATGGGGCGGGCGCCTTGAAAACAGCAGTACCAAGAACGTGGGGATGCCAGATTTTGTTCACGCCCTTTTTTGGATTTGGTTCCCTGCCGTAGTGTTTTTTGCCATCAGCGCGATGAGCAAAGGCCAAGGGTTACATTGGTATGCGTTTATTGCACCGTGGTTTTTTTTGTGGTTAGGATTGCGGTCGCCGCTTGACCGTCTGCGTCGGGTCACATTTTGGATGGTAGCATTGAGTGGAGTATTGCTAGGTTCTGCCATCGGGGTTTCGCAACTCTCTGGTCAAAACCCACAAGCTATTGCCCCGTTGTTGCAACCCAAGGTGCGGCAGGATTTTTGGCTCTCTGTTCGAACCGAAACGATTTTAGCGCAAGCCTTGTTGGGAGTGCCGACAACGGAACGCCTTGCGGTTTCTTCCGAAAGCTACGTGTTGGCTTCGGTATTTGATCGCGGACTTCGTCAGCTCGGTCGATTGGATACGCCCATTTTTGTATGGGGCGGGGGATCACGGTTTGGTCGTGTTTTTGATTTCACTACAGATATTCGAAAGCTAGCGGGGCGATCGATTTTGGTGTTTACGCGTACACCTCTGGGTGATGTCGAGCTGGAAAACTTTTTTAAAATGGGGTTTGAGCGTCGTTCGGTGCAGATGCACGATCAAACCTTTCATTTTGTATTGGGTCATGGGTTCGATGCCGAAAAGTATTTTAGCGGAGTACACGCGCCTAAAGTCACTGAGTTCTATCCAGAAATCTTGCCCCAAGGAAAGTGTGAGCTGAAGTGACGGATTTGGATTCAGGTGCGGGTTTGAGTGGTGCCGGATTGGGCGGAGCAGGCTTTATCGCGGGGTTCATCGATTCGATAGCAGGGGGGGGAGGATTAATTACACTTCCCGTATTGAGCGATGTGGTTGGAGCGGGTGTTCATGCGGTAGGAACAAATAAAATCGTTGGATTTACCGGAGCTTTTGTCGCTTTTTTGGTCTACTGGCGACGACAGCGGTTGTTGTTTTTTAAAGCACTCCCCTTTTTGTTGGCCATAGGCATGGGATCGGCAATCGGATCAAGAGTTACGCCTTATCTCTCTCAGAATTTTTTCAGGATAATGTTGATCGCGGTGTCGCCACTGATTTTGGGTTTGATATGGCGCAAATCCTTGTGGCAACGGGAAGCCGATTATGACGCGGTTACGCGTGGGCGCTTGGTTAGTGCGGGGATGGTGTCCGGATTTTACGACGGATTTTTTGGCCCGGGTGGCGGCACGTTTATGTTGATTGCGCTCCTGTGGGTGGCGCGCTTTGCATTGTTTGATGCGTTGCTATTGTCCAAGCTTGCAAACTCCATCTCTGCGGGGGTGGCGCTGATCAGTTTTGCGCGTGCAGGATATGTTCATTTTTCTGCAGGATTACCTGTTGCTGTTGGGATGTTGATCGGGGGATTTGTCGGATCGAGTTTTGCTAGCCGTCGTGCAGAACGTATTGTTCGACCCATCATGACCCTTGTCGTGCTTGGATTGATGGGTAAAGTCGCGTTTGATTTAATGCGGTAATTTTTAGAATTCCTAATTGTGCCAGCACTCGTGCTTCATATTTTTAATTTCCCGCCCCACGCTCCGGGGACTTTTTAGTCGCGCGGATGCGGGAAATTAAAAATATGAAGCACGATTGAGGTTCATCGGAACTGAGAGATGGAGAATCCGCTGAAGTTATAAAAAGGCGTAATGTTGCATCGGGATTTTAAAATTAAAGTTCAAAAACTCAGACAGCCGTGCTGCGCACGGAACTCG
>JAIXVT010000139.1 GCA_027482725.1 Pseudomonadota bacterium
GCACGCGCTAAATTTCTCTCGTTGCGACGCGTGCAGAATACACTCAGCTGCTTAAGCCTAAGCGCGATCGCCTCGGGCTTAGTACCCACGATCTTTGCCGTTCGGTTCATAGACACGTTACTGAGCAGTAGCCTCCGGACCGTCGTATTGATGTGCCGCTTCTTTTGATAGTAGTTCCAGGAGAAGGTAGCGCTGGAGAGATTCCTTCCGCAGACCTTACACAGGTACTTTTGGGGCCTTGCGCCTGATTTGCGGGGGAAGCGGCCTTTTCGGATGATGAGTCCGGATTTGAGAGAGAGGCGAAACTGTTGGCGGGTGGAGCAGCAGGTATTTTGGTTCATGGTCTAGGTAAATGCGAGAACCATGCCATTTTTCGCCTGATTTAACCCGTTATCGCATCAAACGATCTCCCGCGTGGGTGAAATGTTCAGGGGCGCTTTAGGCGGCCCGGAGATGCTGCCCACGCTACCCATCATTGGCACCCCAAGTTATTTCTTTATCGATCCTCAGATCGGTTCTTTGATGTCGGGTATTGGGTTTTTCGTGTTTGGTCACGACAAGCCCTCAATCATCCCGCGTAATGCTACTTTTCCGGTGGCGTTGTTAAACCAGAGGATTCCTGGGTTGCGTTCAAGCACAGCGCGCGCGCGGACAAGGGTGTGCTTGAGGTGTGCATTGTAAACGGGGATGGCATGCGGCCAGCGGGTGATGTGAAAAGCTACGGGTGATGTTCCAGGTTTTGCGCCGAGCAACCTTTGCGATTCTGTGGTGATCAAATGATGTAAATCTGCGTCCGATAACGTTAGCGCGCTCGGGTCCTGCGTTCCTCCAAACATCCACGTCGTCGATACCCATTCCTCCGCGTAAACCCTATTAGGGAAAGCGGACGAATTGAACAATACGCCCAAGGTCCGATAGGATTCGCCCCGCTTGATCAGGACACCCACACCACGTGGGGGTTGTTTAAATGCTGAATGTTTAAAAAAAACGGTTACAGTGACAAGGCCGCTGTACTTGATTTGCGATAAATCGAGTCCAAGCGGTTCGAAATCTGCCCGGAGGTTAGGATCAGTTAAGTTTGACCACTGTCCACCCAAAACGTGAGCCGGTTGGGTGAGCACAACGTTTGATTTTTCACCCCGAGCCGCAATCAAGTGTGGGGTGAGATCACGGACATCCACGCCCGTGGTGATCACGGGTTTCATTCGGTCGGCAAGAGCATCAAGAAGCGATTGCATTCCGTCGCGAGGAGCCATCATGATTCCACGTGGCGCAGAATTTTGTTTTTTTCGCATTCTAAAATGTGCCCAGAGCGTTTGTCCTTGCTGCGGGCGGAGCATCGGGAATGCTAAATCTAAATCCAGTTCGCTCGGGTGACACGCAAATACCCCCGTTGTAAAAGGCGCAAGGAGTTCGCGTGTGGCATCGGGACCCAGGGTTTGATCACACCATTCGGACAAAGCAATGTCTGAGCGCGAATCGTTAAACGTTCGTCCGAGTCCGAATAAAGTCCTAAAAGAAGCTTTCAGTCCCAAAGGCCAGCGGGTTAATGTGCCGTTTTTAACAAAAAATCGCGCGCGTGACGAAGGATGGACCCCAACAAGTGGCACGCCCAAGTCATCAAAACACCGCGCTACGGCGGGAGTGACCAGCAAACTGTGAGCTGCGGTTTCCACCGGACCGTGGGGCCTTTTTTGGGTTTGGATCAAGCCGCCAACGCGGGAGGAAGGCTCTAAAACTTGGACCTGATAACCCGACTGTTGCAAGCGGTACGCCATCCAAAGGCCGCTAAATCCCGCACCTAAAACGGTGACGGGTTGCCCGGGATGAAACGTCCCAAGATAGGCCGGGTGTGGTGCGGACCCAAACAGGGAGGGCGGATTCAACATGAGATTTTTTTTTGAATCTGTTTCCACGGTATTTAAATGGTTTGAGAAAACAGCTGGGTGCCCGGTTGTTTACGCGACAATCGTGCATCAAAAGCCATTGCGACGTTACGCAAAAACGCGCGCGCATAAGGTTTAACGTTCAACTGTGTCGGGGATAATTCAATCAGCTGGTCACGCTCAAGCTCGCCTAACCGTTCATGTAAATCTGCCAAAAACGGTACATTAAGATCATCACTCGCCCAAGATGTTTGCATTTTTGTCATCACGTTTAAAACGTGCCGGCGCAGCACTTGGTCTTCGGTGTCCAGCACATGACCCCGCATCACCGGGATAATGCCTTCTTCAACTCGCGCAACGTAAGTTTCTAAAAGTTTTTTGTTTTTTGCAAATGCGGTCCAGGCGTCCCCAATCGCGGACACCCCTAGTGCCAGCACCGGGTTTACTTGCCGTGCCGTATATCCCATAAAATTGCGGTGTAAGGATCCGAATTGCACTGCTGTGCTCAGGCTATCGGTGCCGAGCGCAAAGTGATCCATTCCAATTTCTGAATACCCGCAGGATTCCAACATTTCCCGGCCAAGTTCGTAGAGCGCTCGTTTTTCATTGCCTTCGGGTAAATCGCGTTCGGTAAATCGCCGTTGTGAGGGTTTAATCCAAGGCAC
>JAIXVT010000327.1 GCA_027482725.1 Pseudomonadota bacterium
AAAGCCAGGAGATTTTTCCGGTGATCGTGAGTTTAAAGTTCAGCGAAAAATTTCCTCCGGCCGGGCTGATTTGGGCCAGATTATTTGTACCTGGATTTTCAGCGTAACCTAACGAAGGGTCACCGGGGTCTCTTAGGGTCAAGGTATAGTTGTAGGTTTTTCCTAGGTCAGTCAGTTGGGGCGTGGTGCTCAACGTAAAAGTACGTAGGGTCTTTGATGTTCCTGAGTCTAGCGTTGAAGCTAAACTTACCGAGGGTGCGCCGTTTTCTCCGACAATACTGACAAACTCAGGCCGGTTTCCCCCCGCTTGATCATTAATGTCATTGGCTTCAATTGTAAATGAAGTCGTTGTGCCGGCTTCGGCAAATAGTTCGGTGAGTGCAGATGTGCTGGCTCCCGCTCTTGCGACCACCGAGGGCAGATTGTTACGTACCTTGAGTTTAGTCCATACCCATGCGGTACGACGGATCGGGGGTTGGGTAAATGTTGTAGGATCACCCGATAATAAATTTCCTCCACCAACTTGGCTCGCGCCACCGTCCGACACGACAAAAGGCACCAGAAATCCACAGGGTGTGGAGAGATCAAAAGCTTCTTGGTCTCCAGGAGTCCATTGGTAAGTAAATGTTCCAGAAGGATCACCGGACGTCGGAACAGCCAGTTGTAGTGTTGGAACACTTAGGGTCGACGTTCCAAAAAGTCGGTTCGTTGAATTGGCATCGATTCGGCGAGCAGTATCGCAGTTTGGACCGCTTATTAAAATGACCGAGTTTGGCCGATTGAGGGTAAGGTTTCGTAGGCTTGTGGTCGCACCGATATTGGGATCAGAGGCGGGAATAGAAAATGTTGTACTCGTTCCTTCTAAAAGATCAAACCACCGATCTTCCTGTAGAGCATTATTTGGTCCTACGGGTGAAATCAAGACATCGTTAGCACCAATATGTGACGCAAGTGCATTTCTTGTCGTGACTGTTGGAAAACTTAACCCCCAGGCGTTACCAGAAGCTGTTGCACTTCCGAATGCGGAAGTGAACCGAGAAAAATAAGGCGAACGGTTTTCTTCAACGACAATCACGTTTAAGTTGGCGTCTAAGCTTGCCGGAAGTCGATTGGTATTTCCTAAGATCGATACAAATGTTGTCCCCGGAAAAAGCGAAGCATCTGTGTTTTCTATCGCGGTAATTTTTGTTGTAAAAGTTTTTCCTGCGTCTTTCGATGCATCAAAAGTCATTTGGAGTTCGCATGCCGCTTGAGTTAAAGGATTTTTAGAAACGGTAGGGCTACCTGCGCCTAAAATCGAGTTACTGCAAGACGTTGTGGTGCCGGGCCGGACAAACGCTGGAGTGTGGGTTGGAGCGCTAGTGAATGGTGGTATCGTATAAGCTACCGTATCAAAGATGTCTCGGTCGGGAGTCGAATTCGGACCAAAGAGATTTAATGACCCCAAGGAGTTATCTGTAGCTCTAAATCGAATGTTATAGGGTGTTGCACGACTGATATTTTTTACGTAAACACTCAAGTCCTGTCCATTTTGATAGATCAATACATCGGATTCGGTGCCTGAAATTTCGGCAGTATAGCGACTTAAAGGAGCGTTATAGTCAAAATATTCCAGTCGCTGTCTCCCTGTTGGGAGTTGTAATAATAACGGAGTTGATGCGGATAAAGGAATCGGTGCGGTACTGAATAGTGTTGAACTATTGTTCCAGTTACTCTGAAATCCTACGGTATCCCTGACTTCAGGAATAAAAAATAGCCCCGCCAAGGACGTCGCAGTCCCCGCCCCGGTGAGACGAAACAAATCGGGAATCAAATCCAAGCTGTACCCAATTTTTCCTTGGATCGCGTCCAAAGACGCAGGCAGTGTTTGGGCGGTAAATCCCTGAGGTACCACGGGTGCGACACCTTCATAGGCGAATGCAACTCGGGTCGCATCCCCGGGAATGGTATATGTTGTATGATTCGCGCTAAACGACGTTTCGGTTGATCCGGAGACCCGACTCCACAGCGCGAGAGATATGTTTTTTCCCGCTTGTGAAGATATCGCTGTAGTCGCTAAACAGTGTCTGTTGGGTTCATTCAGTCCGACGGTAGAAAGAACTTCCATACGATTTCTGCGTTCGATAAACAAACCATAGCGGCCACTAAACGTTGTGGTGTTTTGGCCACCGCTACAATCGATAACATATGGAGCCCATCGGAGAATGTGATCGGGTTGCACAGATAAAAGTTTTCCGCCTTCGACGACCTGAGAGATTTGGGTAAATGCCGTGCTTGGAGGATTAGACACGGATCGAGCGGCATTTGCTAATGCGCGATCATGATCGACAACGGTTGTTATCCCGGTGAACACTGCAGAGGTGTTCGAGTTTAATATCGCAGGATTAGGGAAAGCGTTCGTAGGTGAACTGGTCCCTAAGCAAGGACGGGAATCTCGTTTATTCGCGGCTAATGTAAGTCCCATTTTTGTGCGATCTTGGGGACTCCACGTGTCACCAATTTTGTCACTTGGATTTCCGCTGTAGCGTCCGGTATTGCCTAACACTACAGGCAGGTTTAGCTCTGTTTTAAAGGTAAGATCTGATCCGTACACTTGGTCGGATTTAGGTTCGGGCTTCCATGCAAATCGAGCACGATGGAACACCAGTTTCCGCCGTATGGCCGGTTTCCCTGTTTCCATCACCTTGTCGTAAAAAATCTCTACAGGAGTGAGAGACATAAATCCCTGATCGAACTTTAGGCCGTCCATCAGAGCTAAGCTCTTGAAGTTTTGTACGGTTCCCGAATAGGCCTGATTAACCGCAATGATGTCCGAGCTCATCAACGGATCTGCTGCCTGCGACCAGTAAACCGGGTCAGGTGTTTCGCTGGGTGCAAGGTCTATGTTATCTTCATCGAAAAAATTTATCTCTACAACTTGTCCATTCAGGTGGGACAGGGCTACCGGGCTGTTAGGGTTATTGGGATCGCTCTTTAAGTTCAATGCGTTCGCATCGGTACTGCTGCAAGAAGAGTCATAAATAAAAGGTTGCGAATAGGCCCGTTGTGCAGTCATCGGTGCAAGATCATTCCATAATGGGGTAACTCCAGTGGTTACCGTTTGGGGCCCGCTACGTAAAGGTTCTTTGGGTTGAACAAAAAACCGTGAAGTCCCTTGGACCCAATAACCAAACCCACTTTGAGGAATAGCATCAAATCCTCGACTGGTTTCTGGTGGAACAGGATCATTTGGCCCAACACTCATTCTTAAAATTTGTTCTAGAGTATAAGGCTGGTTACTTTGGCCCGATCCTTGGTCGCTGTCTAATAAAAACCCACCTTGAGGATCTGATTCAAAACCCGCATTTGATCCAAAGTAGATCGGCTTGGGTTTTTTCGGAGTGAATTTTACCAAACGGCTCATCACCAGACGGTCTGTTAATCCAGAAACCGGGTTGCTCGGACGATCGTTGACGGATATCCCGTATGAAAAATTTTGAGAAGCCTGCTCGGTTGCCACAACTTTTACCGTATTGATGATGTGAACCGTGCTCCTGTTTTTAAAAATGTCCTTATGGACTTGGTTCGGGACACCTACGGCCAAGAAAGTGTTCCCCATTCACTCACGCTCAGCGATCGTGATCGCAGCCTAAATCTCCTATTTAGCCACACCAAATACCGCCCAGCCTATTGCAAGCCTCAGGATACCCAACGGGAAATTATTCCGATTAACTCACGATTAAGTACAAAAAACGAACTTGGAACAATCGATGACCAAGCCTATTTACAGCAACTCACTCAAGGACCTTGGAATTGTATTTTTTATGCCTATGACTTGGATCTTGATGAAGACCCCATTGGAGCAAACGAGGCCATTGATGGACTAAGCGTGAATATCGATCCAAACTCGATTCCGCAAAATTTAGTCTATGAGATTGAATCGGTAAAAAAATTAAAAAATAATTCTGAACTTTCCACTGAGGACTGCGGGGCACGCACATGTTTCGCTGT
>JAIXVT010000091.1 GCA_027482725.1 Pseudomonadota bacterium
GTAGCACCCCCTTAATGCAAGATCGCGCATTTCTGGGGTTACCCCGGGCGTTTGCACCCACAAGCGGTCAAATGGCAAAACATTAAATTCAATAATCCGAGGTTCCAAGTGCGCTTGTGTGCCCAAAGTCATCAAGGGTATAGCTTGTAAGGGATGATCCTCCTGTAAAAACGGATTTCGTTCGCGCTCTAAGGTTTGGGGGGACGCGATCAGATTGCGCTGATCGTCGCGTTGCAACCAACACGCCAGCGCACCCACCTGAGCGATCGCCATTTTATCTCGGTCCAGATATCCTGCAACCAGGGAACAGCCTCCACCGGAAACGGTTTTAATTTTTTCATTGGCAAGCGCTACCGCATTCAAAAGAATATTCCCCGCCATCGAATAATACGGTCTGACTTCAAAAGGAAGCGTTGCCTCAAAATCTCCCGCTTCTTTTTCAATGAACTCCATCACCGATTTCACCGCAAGATCCGCCGATTTTTTTCCGGGTCCGCCGCCAAAACCGTCTGCGATGACAAAAGCCGAACGTTTTTTTGAAACTAAAATCGCATCTTCGGACATCGGAGACTTTCCTTGAACAATCCAAGGGAAAAGGGAAACCAATCTCATGTGCCGCCCCCTTGATCACTAGCAACATTACGATCAATTGCATTCTGATAATTTTGAATGCGCTTTAAACGAGATTGAGCCTTGAGGTAGTACTCATCGTCTTTCGGGGCAACACCCATCGCTTCTTGGTATTTTTTCATGGCCGACTCAAACTCTCCGTAGGTTTCAGAAAGGACGCCTTCACTCACCAAGGCTTTCGCTTTTGCCACCAACTTTACACGAATCCGCTTCATCGCCTTGCGGGACTCCAAATCATCAATATCGGCATCCGCCGCTTTTTTAAAGGCCTCAAAGGCTTCGGCAAATTTACCCTCTTCCTCTAGCGATTTCCCTTTTTCCAACCAAGGATCCCGAGAGCTTTTGATCTCGTTTTCGGCAAAAACAATTTCAGCCCCTATTTTTTTCCGCAGCTTTTGATCGTTAAAACTCAATTCATCAATGGCATTCAGCCAATCGATGTAGTCGTGCCAGCTTTTATCTTCCCGGTACTCTTGGGCTGACTTGAACTCTGCCCAAGCCCGGTCATTTTCTTGTTTGAGCCGTGCCCGCTCTTGGATTTCTCTTTGATTTTTCTCATTTTCCTCGATGATGATTTTTCTCCACTCTGCAACCTTTGCGTTTTCAGGTTGATAGATTTCGATTTCGGGAAAAATTTCTTCAGCGCGCGAGAACTCGCCTTTTCTCATATGATTTTCTGCACGATCCAAAAGCAGGGTGATCTTTTGCTGGAGTTCCGCATCGGCTTGTTGCCGTCGTTTTTCCTCGAGATCCGCCAGCTGAATCCTTTTTTGTTCACGGGCCAAAGACTCAATGTCGCGGGATTGTTTGTATTGATCCACGATACGGAATATCTTTTCGATTTCGAAAATACACTTATCAAAATCTTTGGCTTTAAACGCATCTAGGGCCAATTGATATTGAGCCTCCACGTAGGCTTTGTCTTGGGGTTTTAACTGGTCAAAAGTCGGCAGGGCAGAAGCAGGTTTGCGTGCGGGGTCTCCCGTAACCAATGCAGGCTTGGGACGCGCAATTTTCACGGGAGCAGTGTTGGGCTCCTCTTGCAACGTCATCCAAAGTGCTCCAATAATCGCCACGGCATAGATCACCTGTTGTCGCGGTGGCATTGCACGAAATCGCTCTAAAAAGCCTGAAATTAAAGATTTTTTATGATCTTCTTCTGGCGCTTCGGTCTCAGGTAAAGCGGTCGCTATCCCCGTGGCCGGAACTTGAAAATCTTTGGGTAGCTCCGGAGCTTCGGGGAGGTCAATGAGCGTCGGGGGAACCGACAGAAATTGGTCTTTTTTGGTTTCAAACTCGGTTTGCACCCATGCGAACTGCAAAATGGTTTCTCCAATTTGGATGACATCACCCGAATCGAGATCAGCTTCTTTAATTTTAATGGTATTGACCAGCGTACCGTTTCCCGAGTCCAAATCGGTAATTCGGTACCCCGATTCTGTTTTGGTGATCTGAGCATGTTTTCGCGAAGCTTTTTTATCTTCGATGACAATCGTGCACTGGCTTCCGCGCCCAATACTGACTTCATCTTGACCCAAATCAATAAAATCCAAATTCCCTTGCCCTTGAACAAACGTCAAACGGGGTTGCAGCCCAGCCCTGTTTTGGTAAATGAGCCCCGTTTTTTCCGGAGATTGAAGCATTTCATTTGAAGGGACTCCGCCGTCATCTTGCTCCATAGGTTCTGAGGAAAGCGCATCGTGTTCGCTTTCATGGGGGGTCATAAAAGGATCGGCGTCAGCCATGGGTTCCGAGGGTTCTGAAAACGTATCTTCAACGACAGGGACATCTTCCACCAGGGAAGGTTCCACGGGTAGCGTTTCTGATTCCTGTACGGGAATGGGGGCGTTTTCGACCACTTGAAGGCGATAGTCACCCAGCTCGATCACATCGCCCGGCTTGACCGGAGATCCGCTGTGAGGTGGGTTTTTTACACTAAGACCATTTACTCGCAAATCCCCAAAGAGAGATAGCTTTTCAATACTCCAGCATTCCCCTTCTTGTTTAAACACAGCGTGAAGACGGGAAACTTTACGGTCATCAATGAACACTTCAATCTTGGGGTCGCGTCCGATACGCAAACCCTCCTGAATCAGGACTTCCTTGGGAGAGGCGTGGCCATCGGATCGACCAACAGGCGCTCCGGCGAGCCATGTTAATTTTAACGCTCCCATGACGGCCTCGATTCTTTTTCAATTTTATCGATCATCTGTTTACATTCGTCTTGAACGGCAGGGTCCTGAGGAGCTACAGCGTGCCGGAGTGCGGTTTCATAAAATCCCTTAGACTCCTGGAGTTTTCCTAACGAATAGGCTTTGCGTCCGGAGTTCAGGAGTTTTTGCACCTCTTCCTTAAGCTCTTGGTCCGATTTCTGCAAAAGACGCCGGGTGCGTTCATCCAGAGGATTGAGTTGCAATGCCAGTTCGAATTGGCTTTTTGCCCGGAGATAATTTTTCTGGGTGTATTCCCGAAATCCATCACGATAATACTTTTCGGATTCTTTAACCGCCTCTGGAGAAACCTTTTTAAACGCGTAACTCGCAAGCGATCGATTCTCTTCGTTTTCTTTTTTTACAATGGATTTTTTTGGCGTCGATTTTTTTGGAACAAAGATATCCATGATCTGGTCTTGATACAAATAGAGTCCCGCAACGATTGCCCCTCCCAAGAGAAGTAAGGCGCGTTTTTTTTCTTCGGGATTCTTTTCTTTCTCGATAATCTCCTTGGATTCTCCGAGAGCGTGCACTTGAGCTTTTTTTTGCAAAAGTGCTTGCTCCTGAGACGCTCGCTTTTGAATCTCCTCGGCGGGAGGAAACGCCAGAGCCTTAGAAATTCCCTGGTCATAAAAAAAATCAAGGAGAGTATCGCCGATCATAAAGTGGTCACCATTGGATAAGATGACTTCGCGCACATAGTTTCCACGAAACAGAATGCCGTTATGAGAGGATTCGTCACGAATGATCCAATTTTGATCGGTTTTTACCAAACGTGCATGAATACGAGACCACCCGAGGTCCCCACAAATAAAATCTGCTTTTTCCCCGCGACCTAATGTGACCTCGGGCCCGCGAATAATCCCAATCACGCCCGCATCTACCCCCCGAAGGACGCGAATCCTCGCAAGTTCGTAATTCTGACGGGGGAGGCGATCCGACTTGACCCTTAAAACTAAACCCGAAGATTTAACGGGAGGTTTCATCCTGCACCTCCGTTTTTAAAGAAGACCACCATACCTTCGGGAGCTTGACCCACTTGGAAAGCCGCTAACTGAAATTGGACAC
>JAIXVT010000146.1 GCA_027482725.1 Pseudomonadota bacterium
GTGTCAACATCATGGAATTCTGCAAGGCTTTCAACGCAAAGACTGCAGATCAAAAAGGAATGGTGATTCCGGTCATCATTACCGTTTACTCTGATCGCTCATTCACTTTCATCACCAAAACGCCTCCGGCGGCGGTGCTGTTGCTGAAAGCAGCAAAGCTTGAAAAAGGATCGGGCGAGCCGAACCGTAAAAAAGTGGGCTCGGTAACTCAGAAACAAATCGAAGATATTGCAAAACTCAAAATGCCGGATTTGAATGCGGCATCGGTAGAGTCGGCGATGCGGTCGATTGAAGGAACAGCAAAAAGCTGCGGTTTAACAGTTCAAGGTTAATCCTGAGCTGTAGCAGTAAACATTTGGGAGCAAGGGCGACCTTGCGTTTGAACCAAAGGAGAAAACATGGCGAAGTCAAAAGAAGAAACAACGGAAACAAAGGCGCCTAAAGCCGCAAAAGCAGCAAAGGCCCCCAAAGAAAAAAAAGCTCGCGTAAAAAAAGATGAGATTACTCTCCGTCACGGCAAGCGTTTTGCAGCGAGTGCGGCTCAGGTAGAGGCCCAAAAAATTTACAATCTCGCGGATGCTTTTGAGACGGTCGTCAAAGCAGCGAGTGCCAAATTCGACGAAACCATTGATGCCGCATTTAAGCTTGGCGTAGATACCAAGCAGGGCGATCAGCAAGTGCGTGGGTCGGTAGGACTTCCTCACGGGACCGGAAAAACTCTTCGCATCGCGGTTGTGGCTAAAGGCGACAAAGCAAAAGAAGCCGAAGCAGCGGGCGCGGACATTGTCGGCTCTGATGATTTGATCGAGCGCATTCAAGGCGGGTTTTTAGATTTTGATAAGTTGATTGCAACTCCGGACATGATGGTGGCGATCTCTAAAGTGGGTAAAATCCTCGGACCCCGTGACTTGATGCCAAACCCAAAACTTGGAACCGTGACTTTGGACGTGACTCGTGCGATCAACGAGCAACGCAAAGGTAAAGTCGATTACCGCGCTGAAAAAGCGGGTATCGTGCACGTGAAGTTTGGGAAGAAGTCGTTTGGTTCACAGAAGCTTAGAGAAAACTTTTTGGCTGTGGCTTCGGCGATCATTCGCGCAAAGCCTCAGACCAGCAAGGGTGTTTACCTCCGTGGCATCACGATTTCTAGCACCATGGGCCCTGGAATTAAAGTGGACGTGACAGAAGTATCTAGCCAAGCAACGGCCTCAAACTAAGCATTAACCGAATTTAAGGAGATGACGTCATGGATCGTCAGGCAAAACAAGAATTAGCAACGGAACTTAAAGATAAGTTCTCTCGTTCAAAAGTTACCATTTTCGCGGATTACAAGGGCCTAAAAGCACTTGAAGCCGACGAACTGCGTAAGGCACTTCGGCAGCAGCAAGCTGAAGTTAAAGTTCTCAAAAACAACATCGGTCGCTTGATTGCGAAAGATGGAGTGTTAGGTGAGGACGGATCAGGAGTGATGGAGCGTATGGTTGGACCAACGCTTGTCGCTTTCGCTTACGGTGATCCCGCTGCAGCAGCAAAAGCATTTAAAGCCTTTGCCAAAGATCACGAAGCACTAAAAATCAAGGAAGGTCTTCTAGGGAAGAAGCTTCTTCGGGCGGCTGAAATAGAACAGTTGGCCGATCTACCTTCGAAGGAAGTCCTTGTCGCGCAATTGCTTGGAGTGCTCAATGGGCCTGCACGCAACTTTGTTAGCGTATTGGCTGCGGTACCCCGCGGCTTAGTCACGGTATTGTCGGCAATCGAGAAGAAAAAATCGGAAACCGTACAAGCCTAATCCCACAAAACACTCCCAAAACTTATTTTAGGAGAAGAGGTAAATAAACATGTCATCAGTAACTAAAGAACAAGTCGTAAGTTTTATCGAAAACATGAGCGTTATCGAGCTTTCTCAACTCGTAAAAGAGTTTGAAGAAAAGTTCGGCGTATCAGCTGCAGCTCCTATGGCTGTAGCCGTAGCTGGCGCTCCTGCAGCCGGTGCCGCTGCTGCTGAGAAAACTGAATTCACAGTTATGCTCACTTCAGGTGGCGATAACAAAATCAACGTGATCAAAGAAGTTCGTGCCATCACGAACCTTGGCTTGAAAGAAGCTAAAGACCTCGTTGAAGGTGCACCTAAAGCAGTTAAAGAAGGCATTTCTAAAAAAGACGCTGAAGAAATGAAGAAAAAGCTTGAAGCCGCTGGAGCTAAAGTAGAGCTCAAGTAGTTCGTTTTTTACTTCTCTTCTTTTTTGATGGCGCAGACAAAAGAAGCTTTGTCTGCGCCATTACTTGCTTATTGTTTGTGATCTACGGTTCCCGGTGGGGTGTTCAAGATGAACACGCATCGACAGCAGGCGACAAAACGGAACGATACAGTCACAGGCCCGAGACAAGATGCCTCGAAAAATAACGGTCTTTATCATTTAACCCGATTTTTTGGAGATATCGTTTATGCACGCACCGTCTAGTCACGCGTCTAACCTAACGCCGTTTAATGAGGGGCATCGAGTCCGTCGCGACTTTTCCCGAGTCAAGATTCCCATCGAAATTCCCAACCTGATTGAGCTTCAACGCCGATCTTATGAAAAGTTTTTGCAAGCGGACGTCCCTGCGGACAAACGCGCAAATTTTGGGTTACAAAGCGTGTTTACGTCGATTTTCCCGATAGACGATTTTGACAAGACCTGTTGTTTGGAGTTTTTGGGTTACACCCTAGAGCGTCCTAAATACGACGTGCAAGAGTGCCGTCAGCGGGGCATGACCTATGCCGCTCCTTTGAAAATTTCTGTTCGTCTTGTCGTGTTCGAAGTCGAAGAAGGTTCTGACAAGCGCAACATTCGCGACATGAAAGAGCAAGAAGTGTACATGGGCGAAATCCCGCTCATGACCGAAAGCGGCTCCTTCATTATTAACGGTACCGAGCGGGTTATTGTGAGCCAGCTCCACCGATCACCTGGGGTTATTTTTACCCACGATCAGGGCAAGACCCATTCCTCTGGAAAAATTCTCTACTCTGCGCGGATTATCCCCCATCGCGGATCTTGGTTGGACTTTGAGTTCGATCACAAGGACATTCTCTACGCCCGAATTGACCGTAAGCGGAAGCTTCCGGCAACGACGCTTTTAAAAGCGTTGAACATGTCGGTCACCGAAATTTTGAACACGTTCTATAAAATCGAGCGTCTTCAGTACGAAGGTGAAGGAAAA
>JAIXVT010000155.1 GCA_027482725.1 Pseudomonadota bacterium
TGAATGCATCATTCGATGTTAACACACTCTCCGAAACCGAGTTCAGTTGGTCAAGTTGGTATCTGTTAAATCTAAGGTGTTTTTCGTCCGATTCATATTCGTCGGGAATAGCCCATTTATCTCGGGCGGCAATAGTTAAATCCGGCTGAAGGTACCTTAATTCATTTTTTAAATGGAACATCTCTATAAGTATATTTTTCCGGTTCTGCCTCAATTCTTTTATCTTTCGACTTAAATTTTTACGTTCAGAGGCGTGATCAGGAGTGAGTTGAATCCCCCCAAATTTTGTGCCTGTAGCGTTCGGAATCGATCGGAGCTGCAAAGAAAGGTCTTCTATCTCGCATTTGAGAGATGACGCCTCCGATTCTTTTTTGGAAAGCGCCGTTACATTTGAATTCTTTTTAGACAATAATTTAATGTACTTTTTAAGTACTGAATCAAATTCTACCTTTTTTTTTATTATCCGCTCTTCAAGCTGCGCGATTTCATTTTCTAAAATTTCCTGGCGTTTCTTGATCAGTTGCTCTAACTGACGGAACTCGCTCGCCACCGTCTTCGCCCGATCATAGATCTCTCGCAACGACATCGCGGACGGGTCGCCCCCTTGCGCAAAACTTTGAACCGCAAAACCACACCCCATCACAAACAAAACCGGCACTGCTCTTAAAAACATTCAAAAACAGTACACTATTGCGCCTGTAATTTCAACCCCACAGGTTGTCAATTAAAAAAGTGTAAAAACACATGAGCAACCGATCGCCCGCAGTTGTGGTAAAATTTTCGCCTCATGGCACGCCTCAAAATCTTCACGTATCCCGACGCGGTTCTCGCAAAAAAAGCGAAGCCCGTGGCACGTGTCGACAAATCGTATTTCAAGACCGCGGACGACATGCTTGAAACCATGTACTACGCGCCCGGCATTGGTCTTGCCGCCAATCAAGTAGGATTACTGGAGCGCTTTATCGTGGTAGATACCGAATACGATTCGGTAGATTTAGAAGACGGCCAGACCACACTCCCACCCGACGCGCCCCAAGACGCCGAAGTGATTAACGGCGCAATCGTCAGTGGAAAAAAACCCATTGTCCTGATCAACCCCGAAATCATTTATACCGAAGGCGAAAACGCCATCAAAGAGGGTTGTCTATCCGTACCCGATTACAGCGAAGAAGTTCTCCGTCACGAAAAAATCAAAGTCCGTTACCAAAACCTAGACGGCTTAGAAAAAATCCTCGATGCCGAAGACTTATTATCCATCTGCATTCAACACGAAATTGATCACTTAAACGGCAAATTATTTATCGATCACTTAAGCCCGCTAAAACAAGACTTCGTTAAAAAGAAACTCATCAAGGATCGCAAAAGAAATTCATGAGCAAACTCCGGATTGCCTTTATGGGCACACCCGAATTCGCAGTACCCGCACTTACGGCACTCCACCAAGAGTTCACCATTTGCGGCGTGTTCACCCAGCCCGACAAACCGGTGGGACGCGGATTAAAACTCACGCCATCCCCCGTAAAAGCAAAAGCCCAAGCGTTGGGCATCCCGGTGTTTACCCCCGAAAAAGTATCCGTGCCCGAAGAAGTCGCGCGCATTAAAAGTTGGGATTGCCAAGCGATTGTGGTCGTCGCGTATGGACAAATCCTAAAAACAAACATTATTGAATCCACACCGTGGGGTTGCATTAACATCCATTCGTCACTGTTGCCCAGGTGGCGTGGCGCGGCACCCATCCACCACGCGCTTTTAGCGGGCGACGCCATCACAGGCGTGACCACCATGCGCATTGTCCCCAAACTGGATGCGGGAGCAATGTACCTCAAAGAATCCACACCGATTCAAACCAACGATACGCTAAAAACATTGCACGACAGGTTATCGGAGATCGGTGCGCGCTTGATTGTAAAAACCCTCCACACTTTTAACGACATCACACCGCAAGAACAAGACGATACTCTGGTAACCCATGCAGGGAAAATCACCAAAGAAATGGGGCAAATCACCGCATGGACCAGCGCCAAGGAAATTGACCGCAAAGTACGCGCACTCAACCCATGGCCTGGCGTCGAATGGGCCACAGCACCCGTTGGAGTGCTTAAAATCAAAACAGGACTTTTGCGCCCAGACCTAACACCCGACCAGAACAAAATCAATTTAGGTCCGCAACTCCAAAACGGACAAGCATTCATTCACGCCAAAGACGGCGTTTATGAAATCACCGAAGTCCAAGAGGCCGGAAAACGCGCCCAACCTTTCAAAGATTTTTGGAACGGCGCCCATAAGGATCGTCTATGAGTCAACATCCCGCTTGGGACAAACGTTTGCAACTTTGTCCCTCACTTTTGTCCGCAAATTTTATGCAATTTGGGCAGGAAATCGCCGAAATTGAAGGCGCTGCGTCGACTGGATTCATATTGATGTCATGGACGGACACTTTGTTCCTAACCTGACCTGGGGGCCATCTTTAGTAAAACAACTCCGTAAAGCTACGCCTGCAATTTTGGATTGTCACCTGATGGTCAATAGTCCCCACCAATTGATCGATGCGTTTTGTGATGCGGGGGCCAACATCATCACGCTTCATGTCGAGTCGTCGCGAGACCTGCGTGCAGACATGGATCATATTCGCGCCCGGAACGTAAAAGTTGGGCTCACCTTAAAACCGGATACCGACCTAAAAGAACTTATCCCGTATTTGAACAAAATCGATTTGGCTTTGGTGATGACGGTAAACCCTGGATTTGGTGGCCAGGCGTTTATGCCGGATCAAATAGAAAAGATCGAGGCACTTGCGGATCTCAAAAAAGAACACGGTTATAGATACCGTATTCAAGTGGACGGCGGAATCAATCCAGAGACCGCAAAATCTTGTTTGCTTGCCGGTGCAGATACGTTTGTCGCCGGAAATGCTGTTTTCGGTGCAAAAAATCGAACCCAAGCCATCCAACACTTCTACACTCTATTCGACCACTACAACCGAGGAATCATGCTATGAAACCGGTAGGACTGGGATCAACACTTTGTCCTGAAGATGTGATCCGTGTTGCCCGTGGCGCCAAAGTTATCCTGACCCCAGCCGCCAAAAAAAAAATTACCGCTGCCCGAAAAACCATCGAAACTATTTTGGAAAAAGATGATCTTGTTTACGGGATCAACACCGGCTTTGGGATTTTATCCAATGTCCGCATCGACAAAACCGACCTTGCTGAACTTCAAGAAAATTTAATTCGCTCCCATGCTACTGCTGTCGGTCCGCCGCTAGGCACCGAACACGCGCGTGCTGTGGTGTTTCTCCGAGCAGCAACACTCGCTCAAGGACATTCCGGAGTTCGGCCTGTGATTGTCGAAACCCTCATTCAACTTTTAAACAAAAATGTCACTCCCTATATTCCTGAACAAGGCAGCGTCGGGGCATGCGGGGACTTAGCGCCTCTTGCCCATGTGGCCTTGGTGCTGATGGGCGAAGGTCATGTGCTTGATCCGATCACAAATACAAAAATCTCTTCAAAAAAAGCGTTAGAATCGGCAAAAATAAAACCACTCAAGCTGGCCGCAAAAGAGGGACTTGCCCTGATCAACGGGACACAGTTCATGACAGCACTGGCGTGCTTTGCTTTGGTTGAGTCCGAAACCTTGCTTGCACAAGCCAATATTGCAACTGCGCTGACGGTCGAAGCTCTTAAAGGAACACAAACGGCATTTGATCCGCGCATTCAACAGGTGCGTCCCCACCCGGGACAAGTTTTTGTGGCCGACCATTTACGAGAACTCTTGGGCAAAAAACAGAAATCACAAATTCAAAATAGTCATTCGGACTGTGATCGTGTTCAAGATCCTTATAGCTTGCGTTGCGTTCCCCAAGTTCACGGTGTCAGTTTAGATACGTTAAAGTTTGTGCGCGATATTGTGACCCGGGAAATTAATGCCGTCACCGATAACCCTTTGGTATTCCCGCAATCGGGGGATGTGCTCAGCGGCGGGAATTTTCATGGACAATACATTGCGATGGCGATGGATTTTTTAGCGATAGCCATGGCCGAAATCGCGAACATCAGCGAACGCCGTATTGAAAAATTAGTCAATCCCGCGATATCTGGTCTCCCTGCGTTCTTGACCGAAAACAGTGGGCTCAATAGCGGGTTTATGATTGTTCAAGTTGCGGCGGCAAGCTTAGTCAGTGAAAACAAAACACTTTGTCACCCCGCAGTGGTCGACTCCATTCCTACTTCAGCGGACAAAGAAGACCACGTGAGCATGGGTGCATGGGCCGCTCGAAAAGCACTTCAAGTCGTGACCAACACCAGGCGTGTGGTTGCGATGGAATGGATTGCGGCTTGCCAGGGATTGGACTTTCATCAACCGCTAAAATCAACGCCCGCACTAGAAGCGGTTCGTAGCCTTGTCCGGGAGCGTAGCGCGTTTCGGAAAAAAGACGCTGCGTTTTACGAAGATATAGAGCGTATTGAGGCGCTACTCCGACAAGCGGACAACATCTAAGTTCCCGTTCCCACAATCCGCAACCCAAAAGTAATGGGATTTTTGGCGATAAGGTGTGGGCAGAGTGTGGCAGTCCGATTGGGCACGGACACGTAATGTTGCCGGCTCTGATAAAATATTTTTATTAGGATCAAACACCAAAACCGACGCTGAATGACGCGTTGTCGCAGATTCCCCCCAATAAAGCGCAGGAGTGGTTTGATCCTTGAAGAATAGACTGTATCGAGCCAATGCCGCAAAGTCGGGCAGAAAACTGCTCCTTCGTGAGTTTCTGGCTAGGGTTTTTCCGTCGGATACGCGCTGAATTTTTACCTCGGAATGAGTTTGATAACAAACCCAAGACTCTGCACCGGAAATCCACATTCCACAAACACCAACAATGCTCTCGGGTCCGTCGGGATTTTTTACACCGATACCCTGAACTTGGTTTAACTCAGGATCAAACCGCAAAAGGGTAACCCGTCCCACAGCTCCGGGAAGCGCCATCACATGGCTACGCTGGGCTTCGGGACCTATTCCTAATACTGGAATTTGCGAATCCATCGGCGGAGTGATACGTCCCAGGGGAGATGCCATCAGCTTTCGAGTGACTTCTTTAAGTTGGTTTTCTTGGAACTCAAGAGTCACGATAAAAAACTCTTGTCGCTGCTTGGTCTGACGAAGGACCAAGACCTGAATCTGCCCTTGACGGATTAAGACTTCAGTTTGCGGAAAAAGAGCAACCGCGACTTCAAATTGATCCTGAATCCAGACACGGGTCCCTTGATCTGAATTTGTCACGACCCGCATTTTTTGAGCGATCACTTCTTGATATTGCCGATCACTCAGGCGCCACGATTTAAGCTCATTTCTTTGATTTAGCGGAACATCTAAAAGTCCGATCCACACCGGCGTGGTGCGGGATTGGTGTCGTACCCACTTCATCGAAGGGTTTAGCCCAGAGCGGGTTGACGGGCTTCGTAACTCCTCGGTAAATTCGCGCCGAATCGCATCCCAACGGTGAATGGCGGTAAACGGACGATTGCCCTCACTGATCGAACGGACTAGCAATAAATCGTCCCCATCAAAAAACACCGAAAGCAAACTTGAAGCGGGAATGGGAGAGCGAATTTCTGTCTGAGGATCGAGATCCATCGCGTTTTTGAACACCCTCCATCGCTCTGTAGCACCGTCTTGAACGACATGGAGTCGTCCCACCACACCGTGCCCGTTTAATGCAAGAATAGGGAGCGCATCGGTGATTGCAGACAACCCAGACGGTGTGGGATCCCGCTTCAAATCACGCCGATTCCAACCCCTTAACACCCCAGTTCTGGAATAAGATTTTTGATCCGCTTCAAAAAATATGATCTTTAGCGGAAGCTCTTGGTGAGATCTCATCTCTATTTCAGGGATATTGATCGTTATTTTCCATCGGTTGTTGTCGGCAATGACCCATCCTTGGTGTGAGTAGACGGGTTTTTCTCCATCCCCAAACTCTACCTGAAACCGATACTCTTTAGGTCGTAAGGGAGGGAGGCTTGATTCTAAAAAA
>JAIXVT010000120.1 GCA_027482725.1 Pseudomonadota bacterium
CCTAAAGTTTTCGAAGCTTTACTTACCAAGGTCTTCCCAAAGACCAAACGCGGAAAAAAGTCAGAGCAAATTGAAAACAAATCTGACCTTCCTTTTGAAGCGTGGGTTGAACTTTATTTAGAAACTTACCCCAGTCCCCATGCGATCAGAATTCATCCTGAGGTTCTTGAGCCAATGATCAGATCACTCGCATCTCGTGTAAGAGAAGTGAATATTGGAAAGACTGATGAGAAAAGCCTTATTCAGCTTTTTGTTATCTTTAGGGTTATTGGGAGAATAGACTACTCACCCCCTCTATCCTCGACATCCGCCGACTTGACAAATCACGGCCGGACTTTAGAACTGAGAAGATCGATCACTCAAGAATTGGGTAAACTTATCGCAAGTCCGGTCTACCGCTTTAGGCGAAAGGCTGTGAATAAAGATTTCTCTGTAGGAAAATTTTCTGAACACGTAGAAATTTTAAACCTCCAAATTGAAGCATTAAAGATTCTACAAAAAATGAACTCAGGCGGAATGCCCCTCAATGTTCATGCTCTAAGTGGGCTAATAGAGAGTCTACTGCAGATGGAATCAACGGCATTTGAAAACGACCTTAAAAAAACAACATTCAAGTATGAGATGGTTTTAGGGCTGTTAGAGAAGTCACAGCAGTCCCTAGGTTTCTTTATCCAGCAAGGGGCTATTCCGTTTGAGAACGTGAAGCATTATTTTTTTGAATCTCAAAAAAACTTTAGAAAGAACCCCCCTTCAAACAAAGTCCAAGCCGAAACGCTTGAACTCCTATTTCAATCTGCTTCTCAATTTTTAGAGAGTCTCGACTAGGATTGGGCACACACTGATGGTCGTTTTAAAACGGTCGGTAAGGGAATCCGGCTGCTAGGAACTAGCTTAACCTTTAAAATTGACCCAATGATCAAGAAATCTTTAAAAATTATCAAACACACTACATGCCCTCGCTCGGCTTCACGAAGGCCTCTTATCTTCACTCTCCACGGACAACCGCAATCCAATCGCGCGAAGTAACGCGCGAAGAGTTGAAAGCTTTGGATTACCATCTTTAGAAAGCGCCTTGTAAAGACTTTCACGACCAAGGGATGCTGACTCAGCAATACCTCCAACGCCGTGCGCGCGAGCAACATCGCGTAGGGCGAGTAGAAACACATCTTCTCCATCGTCATCCACAAGGTGCGCATTTAAATACGCGGCAGCTTCTTTTGGATCTTTGAGCGACTCAATCAAACTTTCTTCATACTTCTTTGTTCGTTTAGGCATGGTAGTCTCTCCAATATTCTTTGGCTTTTTCAATATCCCTAGACTGTGAGCCTTTATCTCCGCCCACAAGTAAAACAACAATTCTGGATCCATCTTCACCAAAATAAACTCTGTATCCTGGTCCAAAATCGATCTTCAGCTCTGAAACGCCGTCACTTAGTGATCTTGTATTGCCCATATTACCAAGACGAACTCTGTTTAGACGCTTGCGAATAATCGCTCGTGCCATGAGGTCTTTCAGACCATGAAGCCAATCCTCAAACGGACACTTTCCGTCGGCGGATACATAATTTTGAATTTCTCTTGGCGTTGGCTCCATCATTAAAAATTGTATCCTACTGGATACAAAAAGTCAAGTGCTTTTTTCACCTTCCCCGCAATCCCACCTTCACTCTACTATTTCACCCCCAATCTGCTACAATTCCCCCCATGCCACGCCCCCCCTTTTACGCCGACGGAATCCGATTTGAGTGCCAAGGCTCCGGAAAGTGCTGCACCTCCCGCGGTACCTACGGGTATGTGTACTTGACGCGTAAAGACCAACTGAGAATGGCCGAATATTTTAAGTTAACGCTTAAAGATTTCTTGCGCCGATATTGTGGGAAAAAAGACGGGCATGTGCATTTAAAGAATCCCGAGGATTTTCCGGAATTAAAAAATCACCCGGTTTCGGATTGTATTTTTTTAAAAAACAACGCGTGCTCCATTTATGAGGCCCGTCCCGAGCACTGCCGCACATGGCCGTTTTGGCCGGAACACATGAGCCCGAAAGCGTGGAACAAAGAAGTCGCTTCGTTTTGCCCTGGGATCGGAAAAGGCAAGCTGTATTCCGAATCGGAAATACGAGAAATCCTGGCGCGTTCGGAAGAATAAAAATTAAAAATAAATTTGAGTGGCGAGTGACGTTGCACCCGGAATGTAATTGTAAAGGGCACCTACGGTCACCTTTTTGGTGAGTCGCCATTGGATTGCCCCGTGCCATTGTCCCACGCGACCGTCCTGCTGAAAAAATAAAAACCGGCGCGATAACGTCACCATTGCAGGACCAAATTGCGTAGTGGTGGTGAAAATGTGAATCGGATCAAGCGCAAAGCCACCGTAATTGCGCAAGTAGTTGTATTCGAATTCCAAAAATAAAATCCGTGCCGTTGCAATTCCACTCAAAAAAGTAATTCTTGAGAGCTGAGTTGCCACTTTCTCCCGGCTCACCCCGACCCCTACCGACAACCACGGCACACTGAACATCAACGCGGGACCGCCTCCAAGAGTGTTCGTGGTCGCATTAAAACGCGCGGACAAACCCAAATCCAATTTGGGACGCCACGATGCTTTTGATTTCCACAAATTTACTGCCGTACCCAAGTTAAAGTTCGGAAGCGAACTCTGAGCCGGTTCGTAAGGCTTGAGCGTTGTGACCAAACGCCCTCCGGTTGAACGTTGAACCACATCGTTTCCCTGAAAGGTGTTATTGCTTGCGGTCGATAATCCGGCACCAAACTTTTGGAACCCTTTCACCAGTGAAAATGTTGGTGCGAATTCCCGAGAGGGTTGCCGCAGTAACGTGCCGATGACCTCAACCCCGTAGCCCGACGGTTCAGTAGGAAGTGATGCGGGAGTCATGTTAAAACTTTGCGCAAAAGTCGAAGATGCCCCTGAAGGACGGGAAGAAGAGGCTGAACCTTTACAGGTGATCTCATAAAGCCCCGGCATAAACTCTTTGTAGTAATCACAGATCCCAGCAGCAAATGCGGGGGGAGAAAGACTGAGAAATAGAAAAACTAAAATGATTTTTAATTCACGCATTAAATTCGCCACGATGAAGTGCGGTTAAAAAAGATGTCATATCATAGCACTCTATTCCACCCGTCCATGATTTGATCTGCGAATCAAATGACACCATAATATGACGTCTAAACACCTTCTCTTCTTGAAGGGCACGAAGTCCCTTGAAATCCCGCTCTGCCAAGCGTTGAGTGGACTTGGTTTCAAGGGCAATCCGATCGCCAATACAAAAATCAACCTCGTGACCGGCGGTCGATCTCCAATACGAGATAGGTTCATAAGTTTGGGAGTAACTTTGATGGGACCTGAGCTCATGGAACATCCAGTGTTCGAGTGCGTTGCCAAATTCACTCGAGTTTCGATTAAGCTCCTTGCGGTCTAAGAGAGAAGCCTGAACCCCTGAATCAAAATAATAAAATTTAGCCGTTTGAATCGCCTTTCTTTTTTTACTCTCACGCCACGGCTCCAAAAAATGTCCGATAAGGGTGTCTTTCAAAATCTGAAAATATGCCCTTACCGTTGTTTCTGAGATCCCCGTATCGCTTGCAACATGGGCGTAATTAAGAAGTTGGCCCGACTGAAGCGCAGAGACTTTCAGAAATCGTGTAAAACGGCCAAGATTTCTTACGGCAGCTTCTTCTTCGATTTCTTCTTTAAGATAGAGATCGGTGTAGGCTTTAAGCTCCGACCACGGATCATCACTGAGTAAAACCGAGGGCAGACTCCCATAGGCGAGTTTTTTCTCTAATGGAATCGTTGGGCATTCGGCATGAACCAATCCAAACATCTCTAACTTCCGAGCGCGACCTGCTAAAAGATTGGCCGAGACTCGGCGTAGCTTACGAGCACTACTCCCAGTGAGTAAAAACCTGATGTGCTCACGCTCGATGAGATCGTGAACCTCATCGAGGAGCTCAGGTACTTTTTGGATCTCGTCTAGCACGATGCCCTTTTTGGTTCGATCGATCATGAGCCGTAAGTCGCCGGGATTTTGGAGCAGCCTTAGCCGGGTTTCACTCCGCAGGAGATTGATGATTTGGTAGTCCGTCCCCAGAGACTGATGAATCAGTGTTGTTTTTCCGACCGCACGTGGCCCCAGCAAAAAATGACTTTTCTTGTCCAGTTTATCGTTAAGAGTGAGGAGCCGAGGGAGGATCATGAAATGAGCTTATCATGACAATCCACAGCGGATAACCCTATTATCATGATAATCCGCGACGACGGTGTGGGATATCCACCCCTCTAAAACCCCCCCAGAACATTGTTCCTGGAACCACTTAACCCATTGAATTCGCAAGCCATTCAACCCAAGCCGCAAAACCCACCGTAAAACAGCGATAACCTATTGATAATACAGTAAAACAGGCGGACCTAGGCGCAATGTTCTGGGGGGTTTTAGAGGGAAAACTCCCCGTGCACCCCCACCGACGACAACGGGCGCAATGCCCCAAGCGGCTGGTTGGGCGCCCCGCGGTAAAGGTCGGCGATCACCGACACCTTTACCTGATCGGTGAGCCGGTGGTACACCGACGGGCGGAGCAAAAAGTTTTGTGCCGTAAAATATCCGTACATCATCGCATCGGCCCCCCATCCGGATTCCGGATCATCCCAAGACAGGCGAACCGTTGCTCCAAGAACAGAAGGATCTTGAGCATTAAGGAGTGTTCGGTTGAATTCCTGGAGGGGAGCCAACGGATCACTTAAAACGCGTGAGTCCCACCCAAAAAAATACCGGTGTAAAATCTGTACCTGCATTCGGACATCCGTCCACAGCGGACGCTCGACACCCACAACCGATTCCAATCTCGGCGGCACAAACACCCTCTCGCCTACGGTTGCTGCACGTTGATCGGTCCACCAGTAGGCGGATTCCCAGCGCACCACCCAGTCTTGACCGATCCCGAATGATCCATCTGTCCCCACAGCGCGCGCACGGACATAGCGCGGCACCAGTGTTGCCGCCCCCCCTATGCCCACCACATCAAACTGTGGCCAAACCGAATACCCATCAAACATACTTACGGATACATCTACATCCGAACCTAAATACGATACTCGCGCGCCGACTGCGGGCCGATCAAAATCCAAAGACATCGTGCGGGGCTCACGCAAAATCGGCACGCCTGCACGCGCCTCTAGGTCGCTTGGAATCAGGTAACGTTGCTTGGGAGTCGACGCCATGACGACCGCATCCAAAACCCAGGGCGAATCGGATGCACCGATCACCTGCCGCAGGGATGCGGTCAACCCGCCGAGTCGCCGCTGTTCATCGATAGGGGTGAGATAAACAAAATCTTTCGCTGTAAAGTAATCCGTCGGGTTTACCCCATCAGACTTGCCCCACGGGACAATTTGCTGGCCAAGTCTCAGTGTCGTTGCACCGTCCGAATACTCGCCATAAAATTCCCGAACTAAAAATTCGTTTCGATATGTGCCTGGATGGTCCATACGACTGTTCGCAAAGGCATCTAGCCTCACATCCGAAGTGCCACCCAAGCGACCATATTGAACGGTAGCTATTGGATTCAATGACAAGGAGTTTTGAGCAAAACGGGAGGGCTGCCCGGCCACGGTATTAAAAACCTGCGAGGTCCAAGCCTTGAGTCTTGGACTCCATTCGGGAGAAGCTTCATCGGCAGAACTCTCACCAGAAAACAACAGTTGCGTGCCTAAAGAAAAAAGCAAAATAAAAAATGAAGCACTTCTCCCAACGACAACATCTTCAATACTTGTCCTCCGCATATCACTTCACGTTCTGAAGATTGTTTTGGGTGAATACACCCGAATCAACTCCTTGATTGGCTTTCACTTCCGAAAAAATCAATCTCGTCGATGATTTTTTTATTTGGTTCTCCACGAACAGTTCATGTGCAAAATAGCGCTTGTATTGGGTATCCACAAGCTTTACCTGTTTAGCTTGAATTTTTTTTATCAACACTCCCTCAAGGTTATAATGATCCATCGCTACAGTGGTAAACTGATCCGTACGCACCCAAGTTACCGATTTGGAATAGCCGTAACGATTCCGCACGTCACTATTTTTAGGGGTAGATTCGATTTGATAACAGGCAACGCCACTGGAAACATCTGCAACATTACACAGGGATTGATTTAAAAGCTTATGCTCATAATCATCCGCATGTGGAGCGGTCATATCGGCATAACTCAAATCACTGCCCATAAATGCACCGCTCTGCTGACTACTCTCCACACGTCGGATTTTTTTATAAACGGGCAAATACAAAAAAACATCCGCTTTACCCTCCTTCTGCTCTAAAAACAAAATGCCTTCATTTTTGTTTTCTGCGGGTTCCGAAAACCGTGTTAAAGAACTAAAAAGTCCACCTTCCACCTGTTTTCTCCAAAACTTAAATGCTTTTTCCTTCGGTACTTTTCCCTCTGTAATCCGAATCAACTTTGCATTGGCCGTGATGTCCTCGATTTTTCGGCTCTCCTCGTTCTTCTGCATGATCTCTTTAGCGGAAAGCGCCGCATATCCGATGTTTTCAATACCCAGAATCAAAATAAATCCCAAACAAAAATCACGCACTTTCATCCATTGCCTCTTTCATTGAAATCCGACTTGCCCGGTAGGCGGGGTAATAGGCCCCAAGAGCCGCCACGAGAACTGCTATCCCTACAGTCAGGAGTAAACTTGTTACAGAGCCGTGAAACTGAACTACCCAGCCCAACGTTTGAGACAAACTTGTCTGCATCCAAACATAGCAGGCAAATGTGGATATCCCAATTGCCACAAGACCACCGATGCTCCCCTGCAATAGGGCCTCGCCTAAAATTAATCGTAACACCTGACGGCGTGTTGCCCCGACACTCCGATATAAACCGATTTCTCGAGTGCGCTCCATTACTCCCATCAAAACCGTATTCAAAAAACCAAATAACGAAATCACGAGCGCTAAAACTTGAATGGTATCCAAATACCCAAAAGTATTGGTTACTGCTTTTCTGATTTCGTTGCGCATTTGTTGCGTGGACAACAGGGTCAACCCGGTAGTAGTACCAAATTTTTCTTGTAGCCGCTCACGTAATGTTTCCAACGGCTCTCCTGGTGCTAAAGCGACATTTAATAAGTCCACGTTGGTATCTTTAAAGACATTTCGATAGACGTTTCGGTTCATATAAATCACACCGACATTCGACGCATAGTCGGTGATCTCACCGACAATCATAAAATCAATCCGACCCGATGGCGTATCCAACGGGAAGGTTTTTCCGACACCAGTGCCTGGATTCGAATTTAAAAATGTTTTAGACACTAAAATACGAGGCTCCATCGTTCCAAACAATGCTTTCCCATCGATAAGACGCCGCTTAGGGTCTGGGGTCACAATCGGACCGCCGTTATAGAAATCTGGAGGAGGATCGAACGCTTTCAAAAAATAAGATTTCCCGCCTGAATTCAAAGGCCGAAACCGTGCGCGATATCCACGACCGTCTCCTGCGGGGCGTATTCCCGAGGTGGTTGCGATCTGCTGTGCAAGACTTTCGTCAAACGGTTGCACATCGGCCATCACCAACTGCCCACTCAAAGAAATCGACAAATCGGAAACCAAGGCCGAATCTACCCAATCCGATACCGAATCTCTAAAGCTCACCTTTGTGGTGCCAATTTGATTGACTAAAAATAGCCCCACACTCAGGGTCATCAAGTTCCCATAAACGCGGACTTGGTGTTTGAGGTTGGATTCAATGATCAAAGAAAAAAAAGATGAAATCGAGACACTTGGAAATCGCCTCGTAAACCCAATCACGATGCTCCTTAATCCCCGATGGAGCTCGATCACTAATGATGGAGTAAGTAACGCGACACTCAGCAAAATGAGCCCGGAAACGATGGTATCTACCCACACCCCCCATTGCGCAATCCCAAAAATTCGTGCGATATGAGCAAGCACGAACACCAAAAGAGAACTCCATAAAATTTTTCGGGAACGGGAGTTTTCTTCGTCACCCCAGCTGTGTGATTGTCGAATCGCAACCAGTGGAGAGATTTTCGTCGCCTGATAGGCGGGCCAAAAAGTTGCAATTACCGTAGTTAAAATCCCCGCTGCAAAACCCATAAGTAAATCGCGCGGCTCAAGTTGAAGTAACGCATCAGGGGGATCGAGTTTAGTCTGTGCTTTTACGGACAAGCGGATCGGTCCCGATAATTTTTCCGCTAAAAATCGTCCCGAGACAATACCAAGACCGGCTCCCACCACACCAAGCGCCAAAGACTCACTCAAAAAACTGAATAAAACTTGTATTCTTCCTGCACCGATCGCACGCAGCAAACCGATTTCCTTACGTCGCTCGGCCACGGTAAGCGATACCGAGTTGTAAATCAAAAACACCGCAACCAAAAGCGCAAGGGTAGAAAAAAAAGAAAGCATCCCTTGATAGGCAGATAACAAGTTTTCGGTCGATTGTCCGCGGGTTGCGGCGGTGTCCACAGTGAATTCAGGGCCGAGTTTGTTTTGAATACGGGTACGGACCTCTTGAAGGGCAGCACCCGGGGTAAGGAGAATATCCAGAACATCGACCTTCCCCATTTTGTTAAACACATACCGGGCGCCGTCAATATCCATGACCGCGATAGCGCCGCCAAATGCGCGCGCGGGCCCCTCAGGTTTAAGCAAGCCACGAACAAGAAAACTTTTTTTTCCACGGGCAGTGCTCAATTCAAGTGTTTCATCCACTTCAATTTGGTGTTTTAGAGCAA
>JAIXVT010000226.1 GCA_027482725.1 Pseudomonadota bacterium
TGCAAAAAAATTGGTGGAATACCAGAAGCAAGAAGTGTGGGATATCTTGGACGAAGTCGTGCAAGAGCATCCGGTGTTGTTAAACCGCGCTCCGACACTCCACCGCCTGGGAATCCAAGCGTTTGAACCTGTATTGATCGAAGGAAAAGCAATCCAATTGCATCCTTTGGTGTGTACCGCGTTCAACGCCGACTTTGACGGGGATCAAATGGCTGTCCACGTTCCGCTTTCTATCGAAGCACAGGTAGAAGCCCGCGTGTTGATGATGTCCACCAACAACATTCTCTCTCCCGCACACGGGAAGCCGATCATCGTACCGTCTCAGGATATCGTTCTTGGGATTTACTACATGACCCGCGAGCGTCCGTTTGCGCGCGGCGAAGGTAAAGTGTTTGGCGGACCGAACGAAGTGCGCTTTGCGTTTGAATCCGGCATCGTTGACCTCCAAGCCAAAATCAAATGCCGAATCAACGGGAAGTTGGAAGACACCACCGTGGGCCGCGCCTTGTTGTCGGAGATCGTTCCCCTTGAAATCGAATTCAAGGTTTACAACAAAGTCTTAGGCAAAAAAGAATTGGCCGAATTGATTGACGTTGTTTTCCGTAAAGCAGGCAACAAAAAAACCGTGATTTTTGCCGATCAGATCATGCAAACCGGTTTCCGTCAGGCCATGAAAGCGGGGATCTCGATTTCGATCCACGACATGATTATCCCTGGCGAAAAACGTTCGTTGATCGATGCTGCGTACAAACAAGTTCAAGAGATTGAAAATCAGTACGTGGAAGGTTTGATCACGGACGGCGAGCGTTATAACAAAGTGATCGATATTTGGGCGCAAACCGGGGAACAAGTCACGACTGCGATGATGAAGCACATTAGCACGCAGACGTTCCAGGCTCCTGAGACATGGACGGGTAAGGATAAAACCTACACGGGTCCATCGTTCAACTCGGTTTACATCATGGCCGATTCGGGCGCGCGGGGATCAAACGCACAGATCCGTCAGTTGGCAGGGATGCGGGGATTGATGGCCAAGCCAAGCGGCGAGATCATCGAAACCCCGATTATCGCAAACTTCCGCGAAGGCTTGAGCGTTCTCCAGTACTTCGTATCCACCCACGGGGCGCGTAAAGGTTTGGCCGATACCGCTCTTAAAACCGCAAACTCGGGTTACTTGACCCGCCGGTTGGTGGACGTGGCCCAGGACATGATTATTTCTGAGTTGGATTGCGGTAGTAAAAACGGAATCCTGACCACAGCGATGATCGAAGGCGGGGAAGTGATCGAGTCTCTTTCTTCACGAATCTTAGGGCGTGTTACTGCCGAAGACGTGTTGCATCCGGTAACGGCAGCAACCATGATCCCGGCGACCACTGAGATCGACGAGTCCTTGGTGAAAATGATCGAAGCCGAAGGTGTGGATAGCGTGGTGATCCGGTCGGTGTTGACCTGTCAATCGCGTTGGGGCGTGTGCATTAACTGTTATGGACGTGATCTTGGTCGCGGACGAATGGTGAACATCGGTGAAACGGTCGGCGTTATTGCCGCCCAGTCGATCGGTGAGCCAGGTACACAGTTGACCATGCGAACATTCCACATCGGGGGTGCGGCATCTAAAAATGCCGAGCAATCCAATTTACAGGCAAAAACCAAAGGTACCGTTAAATTCCATAACGTGATTACCGTGACCAACCGCGAAGGCGCGTTGATCGTGATGAACCGAAACGGAGAGATCACGATTGTGGATGCGACCGGCCGTGAGCGCGAGCGTTACAGCTTGGTTTACGGGTCAAAGTTGCTCCTCAAAGATGGGACATCGGTAGACCGTGGAACCATGATTGCCGAATGGGATCCGTACTCGACTCCGATTATTTCGGAAGTCGGCGGGCGGGCTCAGTACGAAGACCTTGAAGAAGGGTTGACGGTACAAGAGCAGTTTGATGCGGTGACCGGTTTATCGCACAAGGTGATCATCGAGTCTAAGTCGGATAAGCGTCCAAAAGTTTTGATCTTGGACGAAAAAGGGAATGTCGTTGTGGTTGCGGGATCCGCGCGGGTTGGTCGTTACAACTTGCCGGTGGGCGCAAACCTTGTCGTGAACGATGGTATGGATATTCGCCCGGGCGATGTGATTGCTAAAATCCACCGCGAATCGTCTAAAACGAAGGACATTACTGGGGGTCTTCCGCGGGTTGCCGAATTGTTTGAAGCACGTAAGCCGAAAGACTCGGCGGTCGTGACCGAGATCAATGGGACCGTGTCGTTTGGTAAGGATACCAAGGGTAAGCGTAAGATCATCGTGACTCCAGAAGAAGGCGATGCACGCGAGTACTTGATTGGTAAAGGACGCCACTTGGCGGTAAACGAAGGCGACTATGTGAAAGCCGGAGAACCATTGATGGATGGACCGGTAAATCCGCACGATGTTTTGCGCGTGTTGGGTGATCGGGCGCTTGCCAAGTACTTGGTGGACGAAGTCCAAGAGGTTTACCGGTTGCAAGGGGTGAAGATCAACGACAAGCACATCGAAATCATTGTTCGTCAGATGTTGCGTAAGGTGAAAGTGAAAGACGCAAACGACACCCGCTTTTTGTCGGGCGAACAAGTGGAGCGCTTTCAGTTTGAAGAGGAGAACCAACGGGTTCTTGCTCAGGGCGGACAAGCGGCCACTTACGAACCGTTGTTGCTCGGGATCACCAAAGCGTCACTCACCACAGAGAGCTTTATCTCTGCGGCGTCATTCCAAGAGACGACCAAAGTGCTTACCGAAGCCGCGATTTCTGGAAAGACCGACTTCTTGCGCGGCTTGAAAGAAAACGTGATCATGGGTCGTTTGGTCCCTGCCGGAACAGGCTTGGCCAAGTACCGCGATGTGACGTCTAAAGTGATCGACACCGAAGTGGTGGACGCGGTAGACGACATGCCACGAATTCAAATCTAATTTGAATTCATAGAATAATTTTAAGTGGCGTGGCCTAAGTTTTAGGTCGCGCCGTTTTTGTTTTTGGGCTTGATTTCCCACCCATTTTTGATAATTTAAAGGTTCATATTTCAACGCAATTTTGGTGACGGGCGATTAGCTCAGTTGGTAGAGCAGGATGTTTACACCGTCAAGGTCGGGAGTTCGAGCCTCTCATCGCCCACCATATTTCCCATCGTGCGAACACTCGCACTTAAAAAAAACGGGAACTTGGATAGCAA
>JAIXVT010000127.1 GCA_027482725.1 Pseudomonadota bacterium
ACTTCCTTAAGTCAAAACTCCACAAAACTTAATCATCTATTCCCACGGAGAATCTTCCAGAGAAGAGTTTTTTTGAGTTTACCTGCAGCCCACTTCTTTAAATCAAATCCCCACACAATAGAATCATCCACTCTCCCCGAGAATCTTCGAGAGAGGAGTTTTTTCGAGTTTACCTGCAGCCCAACTCGAAAAAACTCCTCTCTCGAAGATTCTCGGCCAGCCGTGATTTTTTTTTGTGGAATTGAAGATGAAACGAATCCTCTGGGAACCTCATCTTGGGATTTGGGGAGGGAGTTCTATAAAAACAAGATTCCCGGAGGATTCGAGGACCTCAGAATGCCGAATCCGATCAACAAACTCCAATTATTCGTTTTCATACTGAGCTATTAATTTCCTTACTTAATTGAAACGAAATGCGTTGACTCAAAAGAGCGGGATTCAACTGCCCACAAGCTGCCTCCACATCATCTCCCCCGGAATAACGGACCGTTGCGGTGATTCCGGACTGAATCAAGCGGTGTTGGTAAGCTTTGACCCGATCCACATCAGGACGCCGATAAGGTCCGAGAGCAAAGGCATTGTAAGGAATCAAATTCACTTTGCAATTCCAGCCTCGAGCCCATTCGATTAAACGGTCTGCATCCTCTAGCCGATCATTGAGATCTGCAAACAAAACCATTTCCAACATCACGGTGCTTTTGGTTTTTTCGGCATAGTCCCGACCTGCAGCAATCAATCGATCCATCGGAACGGATCGATTGATCGGCATGACTTGATCCCGCAGAGCGTCAGTTGTTGCGTTTAAACTCAACGCCAAACGCACTCCAGACTTCTGCGCCAATTCGGGTAACTTCTGAGCGATACCACTGGTGCTGACTAAAATCTTTCTCTTCGACATCCCAAAGCCGTAAGGCCGCGATTCCCGTAAAATAGCTATTGCTCCGGTGACCGCATCAAACGCGTGGAGAGGCTCGCCCATTCCCATAAACACCACATTAGTGATCTCTCGCCGGGGGGCCACAACGGACTGGGCAATTTGAACCTGGGCCAAAATCTCATAAGAACTCAAGTGACGTTTCCAGCCCATTTTTCCGGTGGCACAAAAGTCACACGCCATGGCACACCCAACCTGGGACGACACACAAACCGTAACCCTGTGGCTTTCTATTTCAGGACCCTGCGCCTGGGACCAGTACTTCTGACGCTGACGTTGTTTTAAATTTCTAGGCAAAACAACAGTCTCGATAAATGCTCCGTCGATCAGCTCCACCCGACATTTTTGGGTTCCATCCTTGCCTGGCGGGAATACCTCCACGTTGCGGATTCCTGCAATTTCTCGATAGTTTTTCATCACCCGCGCTCCGAAGATTCAATTTGATCGGCAAGATCCGATAAAAGCGCTAATCCCGAATCAGATGCTCCAAGACTCAGAGTAATTTTGGGGACCTCCGGCATTTCTTGGTCGAGTCGCGCCATGGTGTGCTCGGTAGCCTGACCCCGTTCCCGTGCCTCTGCTTGGAAGCGCCTGAGCTTATCTTGAAAAACGAAATCCTCTCCTCCTGCTAGCGTCCAATCTTCGTTAATGGGCGGATGCCCTTGATTCAAGATGACGGCATCAAGGGGAATGCCTTGCTCGCCTAAAAAAACTTTTAATCCCAATGTCTCCTGCAAGGCTACTGCATGAGGCGCAACAACCGTAACTAACGCTACTTGCCCCGTTCTAAAAAACTGAGCCAATGCACGAACTTTCGTGATCACCCGATTTTTAATCTGAGAAAAGATAGAAAAAAATAGACGACTTTCCTGAAATACCTGTGCCCCAAGCAAAACCTCTACCCAGGAAAAACTCATCGCTTTGGAAACCCATTTCCCCAAAGAGGTCTTTGGGGTATCAAAAATTTGAAACACCTGACTGTGGAGTAAGTTTTCGATTCTGTCAGGTACCTTAAAAAAATCTTTTGCATGAACCGCAGGTGGTGTATCCAAGACCACGACATCATAGTGCTTAGACTCAATTAATCGATTTACCCATTCAAAGGCTGCGTACTCTTGCAAGCCATAAATCATCTGCGAGAGTTGTTGAAAAAGGCGCGTCGAAGTTAATTTTTCCGCCTGGTTTTCACTCAACGTTGTCTTTACGACTTCTTGCACGACACGGTTAGGATTGAGTATCCCTACATAAAGCCGATTTTCTTTGGGGATTTTCAATTGCTCTTTCACGCTATCGCTTAAATCTTGAGGTTCTTGCGCATGATAAAGATCTTCAACCTGGAACCCAAACGCTTCGGCAAGACGCTTTGCGGGATCCACCGTGACAACGGCCACGCTTTTATGCTGCCGAGCAAGAGCAACGGCAAGCGCAGACGCTGTCGTGGTTTTTCCAACCCCACCGCCGCCGGTAACGACAACACAAGGGCGCTTGAACCATGACAATCCCCCACGAGCGTTCATGCGCGCTGGTCACTCCCTGAAGGGAGCGTCTTCACCGTGGTGATCCAAGGCGACTCAAAGGAGTCCTCTTTCAACTGTTCTCCGAGTAAAAAAACTTTCCCCATCTGCGTACGCTTGAGACGGTCAAATGCTTCCCGCGAACGCTTTAATCGCTCAAGCTCGACTAACAACTGCCGTTGTTCTGATTTTTTGGAATAGGCTTCGACTTTGAGCTCTTCCTCTGGAGTAAAAGGGTTAAATGGCATCCGATTCACAATAAACCCACCCACAGAAATCGATTCTTTTTTCAACTCAACGGCAAGTTCAATGGCTTCTGATACAGGTAACCCTTGGGGTAAAGTAACCACCCAAGCACGGGTTATTTCAGGATTGTAAAAATAAGTTTGTCCTTCCCGGAGACGCTCAGCAATAGGCCCAATCGGCACGAGTTTCAGCAAGATTTGCGGTAAACGAGCCAAACCCACCAAGTGACCTGTTGCCGGAAGATCGATAATGATCGTGTCGTAATCCAGCCGCATTTCGGTGAGTAAATGGTAAAAAAAACCCATTTCACGAAATGCCGGCGCTCCATCTAAAAACCAGCGCACTCCCTTGGTCTGGATAACCTTTTCGGAAAGTGCTGAAATCTTCAAAAATGAGGTCAAAAATTTCTCCTGACCCATTTTTGCAGATAGAGTGAGGCCAAATAAATTTTCCCTGATCTCATCGGGAGCTTCGGTAGAAAACCTCCGAAATCCAAAACGCTGGGCCAGAGGCGAATTCCAATCTGACTCGTCTTCGATTTCACAAACAAGAGTCTTTTTACCTTGAGAAACGGCCCATTTAGCGAGTGATGCCGCAAACGAAGTGCGTCCTACCCCGCCTTTTCCAGAAACTAAATGAATTCGATTGCTAAAATCTTCCCAACTGACCATCGTATCGCCCTACTTCGTCTGGGAATGGTATCATGAGCTCATGGATTTATTGGATCGGATTCTTGAGCTGAAAAGGTCAAAAAATGCGGTGATCTTGGCCCATTACTATCAAAACCCAGAAATTCAAGACATCGCCGATTTTATTGGCGATAGCTTAGAACTTGCGCGAGCGGCCAAATCATCCCAAGCAGAAACCATCGTTTTTGCGGGAGTCCATTTTATGGCCGAAGGGGCAAAAATCTTAAACCCAGAAGCAAAGGTGCTGCTCCCCGATCTCCGTGCCGGATGTTCCCTTTCGGACAGCTGCCCTCCCCACCGGCTCCAAGCTTTTCGCAAGGCCAATCCCGATCATTTTGTAATCAGTTACATCAACTGTTCGGCAGGGGTAAAGGCACTCAGTGACGTGATCTGTACTTCATCGAATGTTTTAAAAATTGTCGATAAGTCCCCAAAGAACCGTCCAATTCTTTTTGCACCCGACCGCAACCTAGGAGCATGGGCCATAAAAAAAACAGGACGCACAATGGATCTCTGGCCAGGGTCCTGCATGGTGCATGAAACATTTTCAGAGCGAAAACTTATTGATCTCAAAACTCGATACCCTCAAGCCAAGGTCATTGCTCATCCCGAATGCGAACCACATTACCTAGATCACGCTGATTTTATCGGCAGCACCTCTGCGCTCTTAAATCATGTTACCGAAAGCCCTGAACTTGAGTTCATTGTGGCCACTGAGGCCGGCATCCTCCATCAAATGAAAAAACGGGCACCCAACAAATACTTCATTCCAGCGGAACCTAACCAAAATTGCGCATGTAATGAGTGCCCGTTTATGAAACTCAATACCTTAGACGCGATCGCAGCCTGTTTAGAAACCGGTGGTCCAGAAATCCATGTCCCAGCTTTGGTCCAAAAATCCGCGAGAAATGCCCTCGAATTGATGCTGGAATGGTCACAGTAAACAAAACAGTTCAAAAGTGATTGGGATCTCTCGCCTGATCAAACAGGTAGTAAATAAAGTGAGACAAGGGAACCGCCGGTCGCAGGATCGCGTTTAGCTCAGACCTTCCTGTCTGAGGATCAATCAACGGAGCTTCGAATCGAGCATCGGTAATGTGGGCCCTCACCCAGTCCTCAGGCAATGGAGACTGACCATCCCAGGCCCACTGGGTACGACCAAATGGACGTGAAGCTCCATTTTTAACTTTTTCAGGTCCGGAGCTTTGACCCCGTAGGGCAAATCGCGCAAACTCGGATTCGGGCAAAACTCCAGGAGCCCCCATCCATATAAAGTCCGGTTGCTCGGAAGAAGATACTCCATAGTCTTCGGTTTCCTTTGAACGATCGCCCCAGTGGCCACCCAAAATTTTTCCTGAACCGTCCATTTCCAAATCATAGACATATTCGATTTCTTTAATTTTATCGTCCGCTTCTGAATCACGCACTTTTTCCCGTAACTCGTGGGGCACTTGATAGTTCAAATAACGAACAACTGATTTCACACCGACAATATGGGTGGTTTTTGGATTACGTGCTTTACGATACCCATCAAATTTCAGTTCCCTAATAGGAATCACCGCAGATCGAGCACCCGACTCTTTCCCTGTTTTCAAATTAAAGTAGGAGAACTTATACCCCGCAATCGGGTGATTGTTGATTTTGTGGTTGTTATCGACGTCGAACACAAAACCCATACCATCGACCGCAATTCGATTCACCAAAGCGAGATGCCACAAACCGGCATCGACGTCACTGCAACGACCATCGGTGATGTACCCCCAGTGATCGATTTCCGCTTGCCCCCGATCCTTGCACGGAACACCTACAAACCGGTAATTCATCGTGGTTCGGAATGGGGTATTGGTCCGCGCAAAAAGGTACGCTCCCAGGGCTTTGATATCATCAGGATAAAACGTGACGGGCACACCCGTGCGTGACATTACCGTGACCGGCTTTATCGGCCGTGGAAGATAGGTCGAGGCTGGACCCCATCCATCACAAATCCCACTCCAGTAGGCCAACAATCGAGATTTTCCAAAATACTGACCTAAAACATTAGAAAATGTGCGCTCACGGATATCGTCGGAAGAAACCTGGTTGTCTACGCCCTCAAAAACTTCCGAGCGAATTTCGGTTCCATCCTTGTAAACAGTACGTATCTTGTATTCATTGCGAAATTTAATTTCTTCTAAGACACCTTGTGTGATTCCAAAATTACGGTCGCCAAAAACTAAATCAACTTTTGTAGCTGGAGATAACTTTTGGTTCACATCGTTTCCACGAAAGTTGAATACCTCAGCCTTAATGCGATCAAAACGACGTTGACCACGATTCGCATCCTTCAATCCAAAGTTAATCCACCATGTTGCCGGAGACTCTCGATAGTCATTTGCGATGTTTCCCTCAAG
>JAIXVT010000020.1 GCA_027482725.1 Pseudomonadota bacterium
AGAATCTTTTTCCAGACGACAGGGATAAACGGCAGGAGTATTACCCCTGCCGTGAAAGCAAGTTTCGTCTTAATTTCCATAAGTCGCTCCTGCATCTCTGAATGTAAACGGTTGGTTCAAAACTGCGACTGTTTCTGTGCCGCTTTCAAGCTCAATCCATTTGCGTTCTTTCTGCATATCTTTTCCCATTGCGTTTGCTCGATCTGTAGCTGTTTGGGCAATGGCATTGCGAATTCCATTTGCATTACCACCTTGGTTTGCCCCCAACATCCCAGTGTTCATTGACCCTTGAGCGTAAGCACCAACAAAACGGGTGAGTGTCTGGCCGACAGCATTTTTCACACCATCAGAATGAACATTTCCATCAATTCCATTTTCTCCATCTCTCCCAAGACTAATGGCAGAGAATGGTCGCTCCCGACCGTCCGACAAAATGATAGATCGCCATGAAATAGAGGCCCGTTCTGATCCTTCATCAAAGGAAGCATCCCCTAAGACTTTTGATCCGCTTGGGATTGCTGTACCGTTTTCACTTGCGACATCGCCAGATACAATTCCCACTACAGGCATTGGGCCATTTGAAATAGTAGTTTTTCCACTCAAGCGAATCATTACTTTGGTTCCACTAGAGAGCTGAGTTCTGCTGTCGGTTCCTGATCGACTCAAGATCATCGCCGAGTTTCGATCTTGTCCATTTCCTGAACCTCCACCGCCATATCCAGAGGAGCTAGGCTTGTAGAGATAATCAAGATTGCTATGAACTTGATTTGCGTTCGCTCTTGATTCTTGAAACTGAGCAAGAGCTTCTTGGCTTGGATCACGAGCATCTGATTTCGCTTGATTTAAACTTCCTGCTTCTGCCTTTTCACTGAATGTCGTTTGCTCTGGTTTGCTTGCGGGCCAGAATAAAATTCCAGTGAGAACGATGAATAAGGCTACGCCACCTACAATTTGAAGCTTCTTCCAATTAAAGTCACGTTTGGCGACAAACGGTTTTGGCTCTTTCAGGAAGTACGTTTTTAAATCCATGAACATAACCTCCTTTGCTATCGCTTCCATGAATTGACCTTTTGAATCGTAAGGTAAGAAATCTTTTTTCTTCTCAGCTCTAAGCGCATGGGAACATCTTTAGATAAATCAATCTCTCTTAACTGCATCAAGCCTGAGATAGCTTTTTGTGGAGCGGTCTCAAGTGAAGATAAGAAAAGATTATGAATCGGTTTGGTTACGCCATTCTGACTTAACCAAATCCATTCTGGATTAAATGCTTCCTTTTTTGTTGAAGTAATTGTGAGTTCAATTAAAAGAAGTCCAGCTTTCGTTCTTCCAAGACGATTCACATTTAATTGCAAGGATTCATTCTTGAGAGTGTTCTTGAAGTTTGTCCAAGTAATGCCAGTGTCTTTTTGAGGAGAAGAAGCTTGTAGTGGAGTCTTTGCTTTAGGGTTATCCAAATACACCACATAATCCGCTACAGATTCTCCTCCCGAAACAAGCTCTACGTTAAACCGCTTCCAATCGGTGTAAATGTAGAGATTGCTTCTGGCTCCACTTGATAATGGCTTAATCGTGATTGCTTGATCCAAGTATTCCACCTTGAAAGCATTTTGATCGCCGACCACTACACTGTTAGGTCTATCTGGTACTTGGATGATCGTGGCAATACCGATACTTGTTCTCACTGTCACGATTTGATCTCCGTTTACTGCAACTCGACGTACTCTTGCTTCTGCGCTTGAGTAGGCGATGGCAAAAAATATCAATGCAAGAATGATTTTGAGTCTCATTATTATTCCTCTCGTTCTTTAGAAATATAAATTCCCCACGGATTCATTTCAGTTCGTGGCCCTGATTCAAAAGTAAGCTCAAGTTTTAAATTGCCTGCTGCTTTTAGTCCCTGAATGGCCGTCACTCGATCACCCGTAATCAAAGCAGTGTTTTTTTCAAGATTTACTTCAATCGTGTTTGGATAGACCTTTTGAGAAACTTGTTTATCGGTTGAGAATTTTGCAACATTTAAAACTGCTCCTCTGAAGGCCTTTAAACTTTGTCCCGTAATAAAGGATTCCGATTCTTTGAGTTTCTTCATCACGTTCTCTGGTTCCCACTGATAACGTTTTTCAAGATACTTCTTAATTCCTTCACGGATTTGATCTTCAGCTTTTGGTAGTGAAATTCTCTCAATCGCTTTTCCATCAGGGCCAAGAGTGATTACCATTGGCTCTTTAGTGGCCATGACCAAGATCACTCCGAGAACCATAAAGAGAAGAATCAGAGCTGAGAGTGAAAAGACTTTCAGAAATTGATTTGAGTGTAGAAGTTGGCCAATCATCTTTGGGTACTGTGAATTTTTAAATCCGATAGGTTTTGGTTCTTGCATAATAGGTTTCCTTAGTTTCTTTTTTGTTTTTTAGGTTGGTGAGTTGGATTAAATGCTTGGCTCATTTGTTCTTTAACAAATCCTTTTGGATCATTCATAAATGCTCGTGAAGTGCGAATAGATGCTGCCGCTTTTGCTGGTGCTGCTGCCATTGCCGTCACTGCTGCTGCCCCAAGGGCAGATGACATAGACTGAAGTCCACTTCCGACAAGGGATTTAACCATCATCGGGGTCATTAGCATTGCTACGGCAATTACAAAATTCATTACGATGAGGGTAAGGTAGTTTCCTTCTGCTCTATAAGCATCTCCAAAAGAGAGTGCCAGCAACATTGCGCCTAAGATCGCCCATACAATTTTCCAGCACGCAACTTCGATCATTCCTTTAAAGAGATTTACGGTAATTTGTTGCGTTCCTTCAAATAGATTGAAAAGAAGGAGTAATGGAGCTGACACCATGAAAAACGTCCAGAAGAAGTGATACATGGCAATCGTGATGTAACGAGCGATATAAA
>JAIXVT010000309.1 GCA_027482725.1 Pseudomonadota bacterium
ATAGGACCACCATTTAATGTCATGTTTTCAAGGGCTTATCCTGCTCCACCAGAACCGTTCGGGGCCGTTTAACGGAGAGCAAGTACACCTACTCACCACCAATGCGGTCCAACACCGCTAGGATTTCTACCCGACGTGTGGTGGCGACTTGGGATATGGATTTCCCCACACTGATGAACAATTGCCGAGGGATAACCCTGAGGTACTCCATCGCGCCGAGCCCCCCCGAAAAATACTGCTGAGCGGCTTGCCAGGTTAGATCAAACTCAAGTCGCGTCATCCGACTATACAGGTAGTATGCGAGGGGTGAGTTACGTAAATCGTACCGTATTTTCGTATTGCCCCGATCACTCTTCAGCAACTCGACGACAGACGCGTTCAACTCTGTGGGTGAAACCTCGGGGACATCCAACCCAAGACATTCTTCCAATGAACGGGTTTGGTGCCCAGGGACGTGCGAAATGTCTCCCCGAAAAATTTCAATTGGCGCCATTCCCCCTGTCAATTCATCTAGCGCCTCAAACACACTAACGCCGATGACTTTAGAACGCATATAAATTCGCCCTGCCTCTAGATTCACACCCGACTGGTCAATCAATTCGGCGCAAGCCGTCCGAGTTGTGACCGATTCAATTTTTTGAAAAATTTTTTCGGGTGCCAAGTAACTAAAGAACCCTTCCATTTTGCACAAAGCCAATCGATAGTCCTTCGGGGAATAGAGTGCTTTTTGTAGACTCAGATTCCCTTCAATAATCAACTGCCACGTGGCGTTCAAGAATTCACCCGCATCTTTTGCGGCAAACGACCACAAATCCCGATGAGCAACTTCTACTGCCCGTTCAACCATCAGGACCAATTCGTTCTCTGATTTTTCAAATGACATGCGCTGATTCAAGTCGCGAAGACGGACCAACAACGAATCAGGAGCATTTAAGCCTTGGGTATTTTTAGGTCGAAACGGAATAGTGAGCTCGATGCACGCCATGACTTGAATAACGTCCCATGGACACATGACGGGGCTTAGGATTTTTTGGGCAACGCGCGCACTGAGGAATTCGTTCATACCGTTTAGTGTGCTCAATATTGTTCCACTAGAAACACCAAAAACATGATAGAGCAGTTGTGCGTCGATCTGATCATCGTTGTCCAATGATTTGGGGTCCGGCAAGGTAATCGTCAATTGATCATTTGGTAAAAAAGGAGGCTTTAAAAGCTTGACTATCCGGTCGAGCATTCCTAACACAGAATTTCTATCCACCTGCGCATATACGACATCATGAAACAAAATCGCCAGTCGAATGAACGGGTCCTTCACATCCCAAATATCGAAAAGGTGGTGTGTGTTGTGGTAGTAACGTTTTTCCGCAGACATCGCCAAATGAATTAGAATACTCCACTCTTCGATTTGCCGATCTGTAACGCGACACTCAGGAAGAGCTGAAAAGACAGTACGCAATTGTTCGGAAATTTTATGCAGCCAAGACGGGTGCTCGAGAACATCTTTATTTTCCAGGCGATTGATTCTAATTCTCTCTTCTTCTTCTCTTTCGTATTTACTCAGAGCATTCAGCATAGCCTCAATGAGCTGGTCATCCGTGAACGGCTTTTTGAGCAGGTCCGCCAACGAAGCCCTTCTGATCGCTGTAATCAATGAATCATCATCCGAGTTACCGGTGATAATGACTCTAACGGCATAAGGATAGACCTGTTGGGCAATCTCTAAAAATTCGGACCCAGTCATAGCGGGCATTTTGAGATCTGAGAGAATAATTTTGGGTTGGAGTTGAACGAGCTCCTTTAACGCATGAGATGCTTCACTGAACGTAATAACCTCAAAGTAATCGCTTAAAGCTATCTGAGTCACCAACAGATTTTGTGGTTCATCATCGACATAAACCAAAACAGGTTTCTTTTTTGAACTGCCGCTACTAGGGTTCATGCAAAACTCCGTTGAATTGTTTTCGGAAACACTAATGTGGATGTTGTTTCTTTCCACCCTTCGGAAATCAGGTTAACCGTTTCCTGGGGCAGATCTACGTCGTTTTTGTTCAAGAAAAACCGCAATTCTAGTCTATTTTCTATGTCCTTCTTGGCAAAAAAAAATTTTACCCTGTGTTTTTTGGTGTCTTCCGTAATTCCCGGCCGGCGATTATGGACGACCAACTTCGATGAGTTGTGCGCGTGTCTGACACGAACCCTCGCCGAGTACAAAAGTGGCGGACACTTTATGGCTACTATTTCTGCCCCGCTTATCCTATCTACAATAATAGAAATAATTTTCAACACCATTTGATTCTTGCAACCATGAATCCTAATTCCACAAAAGTTATTTGGAACATTAGTATGGATCCGTTTTTTGTATTTAGTAACGAAAAAGCGGCATCGCCGCACTCGGACGCGTGAGCGAATAACACTTCACCGCTTCCTTTAAATCGGTAACTTTTTATATTCCTAATAATGTCTACTGCACGAGTAATCCCTTCACGAATAGACGTGGTTGACTGGTTAATCACGGATTTTTGTTCATCGGCAACATTAATTTTGTTCCTGGAATGTTTCAACGGGCAAATGGCACCTGAACCGTAATTCGAGCAATAATTGATTTCGTGACCAATCCCAGCAGAAACCGTGCATATGGCGGCATTTTTTTTGGGGCGAGCGAGCGCGGCCTGAGTCGAGCGGAGTTTATCTAGATCATCACCAAGATCTTTTGTTTTTTTGCGTTTCTCGATTTCGAGGTTTTTTCTAGGGTGGACGTGCTCGCGATATTTCGCTTTGATTTGTTCGATCACGGGGAACACAAAAAAAAGATTAGCCATTACCAGGCTAAGAGCTAAAAGGGGAAGTAAGTCGACAACGCTCATCGCCCTAAAAATATCCACAAACACAGTCGTCGTAAAATTCATTACTGAAATTAAAGAAAAAATAGCGATAGACCGTTCTCTCACACCAGCTACGTTGAGAAGTCTATTTTTTATCCATATGAATATGCCGTTGATAAAAAAAGGAAATGACAAAGATCTGCCCATTTGATGCCAATTCTGGACGATAACCCACTGATTGTCCTTTTCGGGTTGTGGTACAAATGCCGCGGTTATCGACAGCAATACAGCGGTAAGAGCACTTATCACGGATCCGTTTTCTCTTTCTCCCTGGATCGGGGTTGGTTTACCCAAATCATCCTGAGTTGGACTCAATATTTGTATTTTACCGCTTATTTTATTTTCGGTGGGCTTGGGTAGTGCGGCGTGGGAAAAACCTGCCTGCCGGCCCCAACCGGCCCGGAATGATTCAGTTGACGGCGGCGGGCCCGGCGCGTGGGGTGCACCCCGGCGGCGCGGGTCCGGGCGTGGAATCAGGCTAGGGCGAGGGGGATTCCCTTCGCTTTGAGGGAATTGATCACGTAGCGGTTGTGGCTCTCGATAAAGATCGCAAGATGGGCCATCAGTCGGTCCCGCTTCTTGGTGGTGCACCAGGTTTTGCGGTTAAGCCGACTTAGTCCCGCCCGGAACTTAGCCAGGGTGTGGTTGATGGCAAACAGCGGGTCAAAACCCCCGACTTTAAGCTCACCTAAGCCCGAGG
>JAIXVT010000259.1 GCA_027482725.1 Pseudomonadota bacterium
AAAAAATCTCGTTTAAACCCGGCGCAGAGTTGGACCAAAAAAAAATTGCCGATGACATCCGTGCGCTTTATGGAATGGGCTATTTTGATGCGGTGGATGTTGTCGAGGGGAACACCGCGGGTGAACTCATTTATCGGTTTAAAGAGCGACCCGTGATTAGTGAGGTTGAGTTTTCAGGGAATGAAAAAATTCAGACCTCTGACCTGCAAGATGTCATCAAAGTAAAAAAGTGGAACATCTTTGATGTGGCCAAAGTAAAAGAGGATGTCGAACTCCTCCAAAAGCACTACGAGGATAAAGGGTTTTTACTCGCAAAAATATCGTATGAAACCCAAGCGCTCAAGCCGGGCGAGGTCAAGCTCATTTACAAGTTCGACGACTACGATAAGGTCGAGATCCGACGGATCACGTTTCTGAACAATAAGGTTTACACCGACGAAAAGTTAAAATCGGTTTTTGCGGAAACAAAAGAGGGCGCATCACTGAACTTCCTGGCTTCGTCGGGAACCTTTAAAGAAGCGTCGTTTAATGTCGATCTCCAGAGGCTCACTTATTATTATCTGGAGAACGGTTACGCTAAGTTTAAAACCGAAGCTCCAATCATCACATTGTCCCCAGACAAACGGTTTGTTTCGATTTCGGTTTATATGGAAGAAGGGAATCAGTACACCGTTGGGAATACGGATTTTGGGGGCGATCTCTTATTTCCAAAAGACGAGCTTTTTCAAGAAATCAAAATGACCGAGGGCCAAACATTTTCGGTCAGTGCAAGGAATGCTGACATTCAGCGCCTTACCGAAAAGTATCAGGATTTGGGTTATGCCTACGCCAACGTGATTCCCAAAATGGATTTGAATGACGAAACCAAAACGGCCAACACCGAGTATGTTTTTGAAAAGGGAAGTTTGGTTTATTTTGGCGAAATCAAAATGATTGGGAACACCAAAACTTACGATAAGGTGATCCGTCGTGAACTGCGCATTCATGAGGGCGAACTGTTTAGTGGATCCAAGTTGCGTATTTCCAAAGAGCGTGTCGAGCGATTGGGTTTTTTTGCTCCCAACGAGGTGGAGTTCCGTCAGGTGCCCCGAAAAGATCAGCCTGATGTGCTGGACCTTGAGATCCGAGTCAAGGAACGTTCCACGGGAAGCATCACTCTTGGGGCGGGCTACAGTTCTATTCAAGGGTTCTTTTTTCAGGGACGTATTCAGGAAATCAACCTGTTTGGCCGTGGTCAAAATCTGGGATTAGATATTCAGTGGGGACGTTTAGATATTGTCCGCAGTTTTTCTATCGATTTCACGGACCCCTACGCGTTTGACACCTTGTGGTCTTTGGGCGGATCGCTCTATATGGCAAATGCGCCTTTGCCTTTTCGTTATTTGACCCGTCGTACGGGATTTCAGTTACGTGCGGGTTATCCTTTGACGGATGTGGTCCAAGCCATGGTGACCTATAAGTTTGAACACATGTCCATCCTTCGGGACTACACGGTGAACAGTACGGTCGGGGGTGGTCCCAACGTTGTTGCCGATCCGACTTTGGATAAAGGGAGTTTATCGAGCCTCACGTTCAGCTTGGTTCGTGATGTGAGGAACAACCGATTCGAAACCACAGACGGAAATTTTCAAAGTGTAAGTTTAGAAGTCGCAGGTTTGGGCGGACAAAAAAACTTTACCAAACTTTTGGGGAACAACCGTGTGTACACCCCGTTACCGCTTGGGTTTGTTTTCAAAAATAGCACGGAAGTCGGCGGAATTTTTAATACCGGAAGCCAGGGTATCCCGCCCGCTGAGCGATTTTACTTAGGCGGCCCGTGGAATATGCGGGGCTACGAGGCATTCTCCCTTGCGCCCACCTTGATTCGTCCAAACGGCGTGGAGCGTCTCGGGGGTGCAACTCAGTTGTTTTCATTGTTTGAAATCGAACATTCATTGATTAAAGAGGCCGGGCTAAAGTGGGTTACGTTTTATGATGTGGGGAATGCTTGGCTTGGGATGCCCGGAGTGGACGAGCCTTTTGATATCCGACAAAACTGGGGGTTTGGTATCCGCTGGTTCTCTCCCTTAGGGCCACTTCGATTTGAGTGGGGTTTCCCGGTGGGGCGGCGGGTTCAGCCGACCACGAATCGCATCGAAGCCAGTCCGGTATTCATTTTCTTCATTGGTCAGCCCTTCTGATTTTGGTTAAACTCAGTCCATACGAAAGGTTCAATTCTATGAAAATCATCGCGACACTATTCGTTTTATCGGGAGCAGTAGGGTTAAACGTTCACGCGGCCGACGACTTTAAGATTGCCGTAATTGATATGCAGAAGGCGATTCAATCGTCCGAGGCTGGGAAAAAAGCACGCTCAGAAATTGAAACGGCATTGAATAAAAAGAAAAAAGAGATCGAGGCTGAAGAAGCCGCAATCAAAAAATCGGTGGACGATTTCCAAAAGCAGCAGGCGGCTTTAAGTGACAGCGCCAAACAAAAAAAACAACAAGAGCTCCAAGAACGTTATATGAAATACCAAGAGTCGCGGGAAAAATCCAAGATAGAGTTCCAAAAGCGCGAGCAAGAGTTGAGTGAGCCGATCGTAAAGAAGATTCGTCAGGCCGTTGCTGAGGTCAGTAAAGAAAAAGGTTATCGCATGACTTTGGAAAAAAATGAGCAAGTGGTGATCTATTCTGAAGAGCGCGACGATATCACCGACGCGGTTCTCAAGAAACTCAAGTAAGTCGATTGGTGTAGGGCAAAGAGGTTTTTGTGAAGTTTTCCGAGATCGTTCACACTATAGAAATTGAGTCACCGGAGGATACCCGTAGGGATATCCCCGGTGATTTTTTTTCAATCCAGGACCTCGAAGCCGCGGGACCCACGGACATTTCTTTTTTCTTTGCTGATGGGTATCGGCAAGCCGCTTTGATGTCTAAGGCCGGGCTGTTGATCGCAGGAAAATCCCAAACGGATTGGATGAAGTCTCAGTATCCTGATGTTTTTTCCCGGCTGAAGGACCGGTGGGTGATTGCAAAAAACCCTTATCTTTCTATGGCAAAGCTGAGCGCATGTTTTGCGGATCAAAACATCCGGACGTCTCACATTAAGCCGATTCTAGATTCTATTGTCCATTCTACAGCTGTTATCGACTCGGGAGTTCGGCTCCCTGAGTCGATTCATGTGGGTCCGTATGTCGTGATTGGGAAAAATGTGCGTTTAGCCGAGGGCGTGGTTTTGTATCCCCATGTGGTGATTGGGGATGACTGCGATATTGGGCCCAACGTGGTGGTTTTTCCGCATGTGACGCTGATGGATAAAGTTCGGGTCGGTGCGCGAACGCGCATTCATTCCGGGTGCGTCATTGGTGCGGATGGCTTTGGTTATGCGCAGGAATTTAGTGGTTCTGTTCCTGTGCGACATCAAAAAATCTATCACTGGGGTGCGGTGGTCATTGGGAGTGATGTCGAGATCGGAGCAAATACCACTATTGATCGCGGGACTTTTGGGGAAACGGTGATCGAAGACCAAGCAAAGTTAGATAACTTGGTGCAGGTGGGTCACAACTGTCGGATTGGTCGTGGATCGGTGCTGTGTGGGATGTCGGGAATGGCCGGGAGTTCCAGTACCGGGCAGTTCGCCGTTTTAGGGGCGCAAGCAGGGACGGGTAATCAAGTTCACATTGGAGATTATGCACGGCTAGGCGGATACACGGGAGCATCCAAGGATGTCCCTGCGGGAGCCGAAATGATGGGCATGCCTGCGCGACCCCGCTCGGAATTTGCCAAAATTCAGGCCTATTTAAACAAGCTTTTAAAATCACAGAGGAAGTCGTAATGTTCGAATTGCCATTAAGTATTAAAGATATCTTGGGCGTTATCCCGCACCGTTACCCATTTTTGTTGGTGGATCGCGTGCTCTCTATTACGGGCCCAGGGCCTTTAGATGACGATAACCCCAAAACAAAAATCGGGATCAAAGTGGTGGGGTTAAAAAACCTCACGTTTAATGAACCGTTTTTTCAGGGGCATTTTCCCGATGCCCCGGTCATGCCCGGCGTTTTGATTATCGAAGCAATGGCTCAGGTCGCTAGTTTTTCGATGTATCCCACTATTGTAAAAAAAGTGAAGGAACAAGGCGAAAGTTATCAAACGATTTTGGTGGGTGTGGATAATGTCCGTTTTCGATCTCCCGTAACTCCGGGAGATGTCCTCCGTTTAGAGGTAGAAGTCACTCACTGTCGGTCTTACTTGATGTCGTTTGCTTGTAAGGCGTATGTCACCGAAAAATTAGTTGCTGAAGCGGACATCATGGCCAATATTTACCCGGTATCAAAAAAGAAGGTTATTTAGTGTCCGATTTACGAAAGGGTTCACCATGGCCACCTTTATTCACCCGAGCAGCATAGTTGATCCCCTTGCAGAATTGGGCGTGGATGTGGAAATCGGTCCTTTCTGTCGGGTTGGACCGCACGTTAAGGTGGGTGATCGGTCGCGATTGTTAAGTCATGTCGTCGTTGAAGGGTGGACGACTTTAGGTACCGACAATACGGTGTTTCCGTTTGCGGTGTTGGGGGCTATTCCTCAGGATCTTAAATATCGTGGCGAACCCACACAATTGATTATCGGGAATCACAATACACTTCGCGAATCGGTAACGCTCAATTTGGGTACTGTGCAGGGTGGCGGAAAAACGGTTCTTGGGGACCATAATCTGGTCATGGCGTATGTTCATTTTGGTCACGACTGCATTGTGGGGAATCATACGATTTTGGCCAATAGTGTCGGGCTTGCGGGTCATGTGATCGTAGAGGATTACGCCACCATTGGGGGAATGGCGGGTGTGATTCAATTTATGAAGATCGGAAAGTACTCCTATGTGGGGGGGAAGGCGACGGTGGATCGGGATGTCGTTCCTTACAGTATTGTTATCGGGGAGCGTCCGTGCGGAATAAAAGGCACAAACATTGTCGGCCTTAAGCGCAAAGGGTTTTCGTCCGAAGTCATTTCTGCAATTAACGAAACCTTGCGACTGTGGCGGCGTCCAGATGTAACCAAAGACCAATGTCTGGCCGAAATTGAGGCGGCATACGGCAGTGTTTCTGAAGTTCGCGACTTGATTGCGTTTATCCGTTCTAGTGAGAACGGCTGCACAAAATGAAGATTTTTGTCTCTGCCGCTGAAATTTCTTCAGATCTTCATGCGGCTCGTTTAATGGATAAGTTGTGCAAAAAGTATTCTGGAGAGCCTTTCCAGGTTTTTGGTATCGGGGGGCAGGAGTTAAAAAAAAGAGCCTATTTCAAGCCTATTTATGATGCGGAACAACTCCGTGTCATGGGTTTTACCGAAATTTTATCGCGTCTGTCGGCGTTCCGAGAGGCATTATCTGCGTGTGAAAGGGCTATACGCAGTGAGCGCCCAGATGTGATTTTTACGTTCGATTATCCCGATTTTCATTTTCGCTTGATGAGCCGAATTCGCGATGTTTCGGCGTTCCGGTGGTGCGGTATCCCTCCGAAGGTTTGGGTGTGGCGGTCGCATCGGGTGGAAAAATTGCGACAATTCTACGATGCGCTTTGGGTGATTTTCCCATTTGAAAAAAAGTTTTATCAAGACAAAGGTTTAGACGTTGTGTTCACGGGTAACCCGTTGATTTCGGATCAGGTCCAGCGTTGGAGCAAAATAGAGAAAAATCCGCTGCAAATCGCACTTTTTGTGGGGAGTCGTCCGGCGGAGATTCGGCGTAATCTTGGGACGATAGGGCAGTTTTTGTCAGAGTGGAAAAAAAAACACGGTTCAACGTATACGTTTGTCGCCGCACTACCGGAAGGTTTGTCCGGAGAAGAACATGCTCAGGCTTTGGAGCTGTTGTCTCAGTGGGGTGTCACCGTATCGGTAGGGGATTCGGGCCGAGTGCTGGCTCAGTCCCAGGTGGGTCTCATCAAATCGGGAACCTCCACATTAGAGGCTGCTGTTTTAGGATGCGCGCCTGTGGTTTATTATCAGGCAAGTTTTTTGTCGACGTTGATTTTTAAGTTTGTCGTTCGCTACCGCGGGCCGGTGGGTCTTTGTAATATTTTGCTAGGTACTCTTGATCGTAGAGAGGCTGTTTTCCCCGAAGTTTTAGGCCCGGAAATCACTTCTGCTGTTTTGGTTCAACATGTAGAGCATTTGCTTTCGGCAAGCCGAGATCCGAATTCTCCAGAGCATCTTGCGATGCGTACGCTGAGCGATTTGTTCCGTGAGGATGTCGATGCCGATTTTTCGTCCCAGTTCGATTCGCGTTTTTTGTTCTTTAAAAGGAATGCGTTCCAGCACCGTCGTCGAAACTGGGGGGTTTGGGTAGGGTCTTTGCTTTGGTCTGGGCTCAATTGCCTTTACCGGAAGCGTCCCCAAAAACAGGATCCGAGCCCTTTTCGCGTGACGCTTATTGGAAATTTACAGAGTGGGGGAGCGGGGAAAACTCAAATTGTGAAAGCCCTGCTCCGCTCTTGGATAGATCAAGACGAAGGTCCACTTGCGGTGGTCACTCGGGGTTACCGCTCTCGGGCGGAGCAAAAGAATAGATTGGTTCGCCCCGGAGAAACGGTGAGTCTTGCAGATATCGGAGACGAGGCGTTAGAAATTCGGCAGGCCTTCCCGCAGGTCTACCTTGCGGTGGGGGAGGATCGAGAAAAGTCTCTTCAAGAATTGCGCCGAGTTCTTCCTCGGGGAGCACGGATCATTTTGGATGATGGCTTTCAGAGCTATCGGGGCCCGGTTGAAAAAACGGTTCTTGCGGTAACCGATGGAGACCGTGATCAGGTTTTTTATCGCGATTTTGATCATCACGTGCGGCGTGCGGACGCTGTTGTCTTTACCAAGGGGTACCGGTGGCATAGGTGGGGACTTTGGCGAAAAGATCTGATTTTTCCGATCAAATCCGTAGATTCCAAGATATTGGATTTTTTGCCCAACCGATCGGTTTGGGTGTGGAGCGGTCTGGGCATGCCCGAGGATTTTGTAAAAAGTATTGAGCGCACCGGAGCCGTGGTGCAGAAAACGTTTGTGAGGGCCGACCACGCGGTACCTTCGGTTCAAGAATGGGTAGACATCAATCAAAGCGCTTTAGAGAATCAGGTCAAAGTCTTGATCTCGGCAAAAGATGCCGTGCGCTGGGACGGCGAATTACCGAGCGAATTTATTATTTTTCAAGAAACATGGACGCTCCCCGATCTACAATGAAAGGATGAACTTCCCTTTCCTGCACATCGTGAGTTTCCCCCTTTTTTTGGGATTACTGGGTTGTGGTTCATCGCCCAAGCTTCAAAAATTTAATCGGGATGACTTGAGCAAAGAAGCGACCCAAGAATTGGCCCAAAAATTTGAAGTTCAAGACCTCAAGCCCGTTGAGTCGGTTTCTGTCCAAGCGGAAAAAAAAATCCCTTCAAAAAAACTCTCTGTAAAAAGTTCTCGGGGGAAGAGTCCTGCAAAGTTAGTTGTCAAGAGTAGCCCTCCCCAAAGACGTCCTCAGGTATTTCCCATAAAAAAAGATCAGACGTTGATCTATGACATCCGTTACACGGGGGTTACTGCGGGGTACTTTACGGTGAAACTCGAGAACGACAAAGAAGTCAATGGACGTAGAGTGCATCACCTCACGGCCCATGCCAAGACGGTAAAACTTTTTGAGCTCATCTATCGCGTTGATGATCGCATCGAATCTTTTTGGGATTTTGACGGACTTTTTTCTCACCGTTATACGATGAACTTGGATGAGTCAAAACAGAGTCGCCGCGTGGTCGAGCTTTACGATTATGACCGTTTAAAATCGTTCTATTGGAACCGAGTGGATCATGTGCAAAAAGGGTTTTCCGAACAAAAAGAAGAGCATGATATTTTGCCTTGGTCGCAGGATCCGCTTTCCGCGTTGTTTTATTTTAGAATGGGTTTTTTCCCGCAAGATCCTGGTCTAGAGTCCAAAGTTCCTGTCATTGTAGACGGTAAACAGTGGATTGCCTTTGTTAAGTTTGATCGTAAGGAAAAAATCTATACTGCGGGAAAGGACTTTAACGCCAATGTGTACCGCATCGTCACTACAAAAGACGGAGAAGTGAAAACCAAAGAAAATCAAGTATGGGTCAGTGACGACGAAGACCGTCACGTGTTGAGGATAGAAACCAAAGTCAGGGTGGGTTACTTTGCGGTAGCCCTGGATGAGATCAAGTAAGGAAGGCCATCATGCTACGTATTTTAGTTCGAGCACCCAACTGGATCGGCGATCAAGTGATGGCCTATCCGTTTTTTGCCGAGCTAAAAAAACAATATCCCAAATCTTGGATCACCGTAGTGGCTACGCCTTGGGTGGCATCTATTCAGTTTCGGGGATATATCGATGAAGTTATTGTTTTGGAAAAACCGAAATCCCGTGGAGTTTGGGCTAAGTTTAAGTCCTTGGTCGATACCGCAAAGAAAATTCGGGAAGCAGGCCCTTTTGATCTGGCGATCACTTTGCCCAATTCGTTCGGAGCGGCTTTGTTATTTTTTTTGGCGCGAATTCCCCAACGTCGCGGATATGCTACGGATGGGCGCGATTTACTCTTAACCGATCCTGTGACTTGGGATCCTGATCCCGAGTTCCACCGTGCCGATGCTTATTTGGGTTTAGTGCCTAAAGATCAGCCGCATCTTGTTCCCGCAAAAAACTATTGGGCGGTAGAGGCTAAACCTTTCGATCCGATTATGCATTGGGCAACGCACTTGCCGTTTGAACCTCCGCTCAAGCCTTATGTAGTTGTGGCTCCGGGTGCAACAGCAGATTCTAGGCGATGGTCTACGGATCGATTTGCAGAGTTTTCCAAGCGTATGATTGCCCGTGGTTTTGATGTGGTGGTCGTGGGTGGACCGGCCGAAGCGGAGATCACCCGAGAGTGGATCAAGAAAGGAATGGATGTCATCAACACCGCGGGACTAGGAGACGTGGCGCAAACCTGGAAGCTGTTCCGCAATGCCCAGTTCACATTGTGTAATGAATCGGGATTAGCTCATGTTGCGTCGTTATGTGGATCATCTGTTCATATTGTCTGTGGTGCCGCAGATCCCCGTCGAACCAAGCCTATCGGTCCGGGTCCCGTGATCAATGCTGTAAATCCTATTCCCTGTTGGCCCTGTGAAAAAAATCAGTGCGAATTTGAGGGGAATCGGAAAAACGCCTGTTTAGAGGGCATATCCGTGGACCGGATTGTTCTTGAAACCTTGCGCTATTTGAACTCCCCAGGGGTGGGCGTATGATTGGGAATCAACCTAAAATCATATTTTGTCATTTTTCTACGGAGTTCCGTGAAGATGAAGAGCTTGCGCTTGAGGACTTACGCGAGGGGAATTCTCAGACTCCTTTTTGGATACTCGTCTGCCGCAAGGGGTCGCCATTTTCTTTAGCGGTGAAAAAAAATCACCCTGAGCGTTTGGACGCCGTAATCGAACTCGACTATGATCCTTTCCCCTTTTTTAATAAAGAACTCAAACACATTTTAAGCGATTCCTTTAGCCAAGGATTTAACGTACTCCATCTTTTCGGATCAGATGGTTTTGCGGCATGTTTGCCCGCGATTTGGTCAAATCCATCCGTTAAAGTGGTGATTTCAGAATTCCCGGAAGTGAAAAAGAGTTGGCGTCATTTTTTACAAAGCTTCTTTTATTATCGTGTCGATGCATTGGTGGTTCCATCGTTTACTCTGCGGAGACGGGTTGCCAAGATGCGTCCTTCTCTTTCCCGGGTGACCCGTGTTATCCCGCCGGGAATCGATCTAGAGGTATATAATCCTACGCGTTTCGATTTCAGAAAACTTCGCGACAAGTGGGGTGTCGATAGCGATGTGTATTTGGTCGGGATGCTTTGTTCCGATGAACACGCCAAATCCCAGGGCACCTTTATCAAGGCCGCCGCGAGTTTTTTGAGGAACGAAGAACTTGCGCTACGAACGCGTTTTGTGATGATTGGGTTTGATTCTGAAAAGTATGCTGAATACGCCGAGATGATACGGCAGTTTAGGCTGGAAGAATCGATCTTGACCGTCCCCACAGACGAGCAATTGGCAAAAATTTTAGGAACTTTGGATGTTTTTGTAATTCCTTCTTCAAAGGCCGTTTTTGGATTACAAGCGATAGAGTCGCTGGCCACCGGGACGCCGATTGTTTGTGCCCGTGGGCCAGACTCGGTGGAATGGATCGGGAATTCAAAAGCGGGGTTGTTGATGCGCTCGGGTGATGTTTTTGATCTTCAGCGACGCATAAGGATGATTTTGGAGAACCCTGAGACGTTGCGGGAAATGGGGCTAAAAGCAGTACAATATGCCCAAGATTTTTATGATCGGCGCGCGCGTGTACACAAACTGATGGATATGTACGGGCGTGTTTTACGCAAGGAGGCGTAGTCCTATGCGGAGTTTTATTTTGATCTGCGTTTTGATTTTTACATCGGGACCCCTGGCCCAGGCACGGAGCGTGCCGATCCCGTTGAACCCAGCTTTTTGCAGTTGGGCGCTGGCAGGGCGGCCAGACTTTGTCAAAAAGTACGAAAGAATTGAGCCCTTGGTTTTCAAAGATTTCAAAACGAATGGAATTGAGTGGAGTAAAGCTAAGGGAGATATTGCATCGCAGGTTGATTTTTCCAAATCACCCCTTACCCACGGAAACTACGTTTATCTGGTGACTTTTGATGGCGAAGTTATTTTTTCCCCAAGAGTGATCGCAAAAAATTGGGAAGAAGTTTTTGCAACTAACCCGCCGCAGATGGTGGTGGGTCATGTGGCGCTCTTAAAAAAAGCGGTGAATTTATTCGGAAAAAACGTAAAAATTCTTGCCGCTGGTGAGTTTTACGTAGGGCCTGACGGAAGAGTGGTTTGGGTAGATAACAAGTCGGGGAAATTGAAGCCTGGTCCGGAAGGCGTGATTCCTGCCGCGGAAGCGATTCGCGGGAATGGATTCCCGGCGAGGAACTCCATTTATGCTTTACCAATAGAAGTAAAGTCTGATGGTTCAGTGAGGCTCATGGATCATGGCTTCTCTAACGTTATGGCTTTTTGGGAGTTAGCATTTCGCGATCCTGAGGGAACGGTTAAAAAATTAGGACAATTTGAAAAGATTAATGAAGATCTTCCTGAGGGAACAAGGCTCCAGATTGTTATCAACAGTGGAGAAGATTTGCCGTTTTCTTCGTTGACGTTGGAAGGGCTTAAGGCCGGGGCAGAGGCTTTTACGAAGCTTAAAAAGATCGAAGAAAAGCTCCTCTCAAAAATTGAAAAGTACGATGCTATAGATCACTTTTCTGTGATTGAGATGACCGCCACAGGAGCGGTTCGAGCCCCCGGAAAAGCTCGTCTTCAGTTTATTCGGGGTAACTATACTTTTATTCTTCCGGAAACTTCAGCTAGGGTTTTAAAGAAAGATATGACGGCTTTTGACGTCTATAGTATGAGCGGAAAGCTGGTTGAAAAATATCATGGCTCCGCCTATCTTGCTGCTAAGGTCGCTATTCAGGTTTCATTAGGCGAACCTCCGCCGAGTTTTTACCCCGCTCTTCTTAAAGCAAACGGAGAATAAGAATCTCTGCAGTAGGACAGCGGAGACACACCTTATCCCCACGCCCAACCCCGACTAAACTAAATCCATGCACTCGTCCCTGCGCGGACTCCTCATTGTGATGACCCTGCTGTTTGTCGCCACTTTAGCGCAAATTTAAGGGTTTAGTCGTTACGGGCAAGGTACCCCAGCAATTGGTCTACGGATACTCGCTCCTGGGCCATTGTGTCGCGGTCGCGCACGGTGACGGTTCCATCCGCAAGCCCGTCGTAATCAATGGTAATACACGCGGGCGTGCCGATTTCATCTTGTCGACGGTAACGTTTACCGATCGTCCCCGATTCGTCCCGAGTGATTTTCATTTTTTTTCGGAGTAGGGTTTCGACTTTATCGGTCAATTCTAAAAGCTCCGGTTTTTTCATCAGCGGGAGCACTGCGGCTTTGTAAGGCGCCAGGTGCTTTGCAAGTTTAAGCACGGTGCGTTCGCCCTCAATACGGTAGGCATCACACAGCACCGCAAGCAAAGCACGGTCACAGCCCACAGATGTTTCGATCACATAGGGCAAGTATCGCTCCTTGGTGGTTTCATCAAAGTATTCCATTTTTTTGGAAGAAAACTCTTGGTGGCGTCGCAAATCAAAATCGCTGCGGTTATGAATACCCTCGATTTCTTGCCAGCCAATCGGGAATTCATATTCGATATCAAAAGCGGCAAGCGCATAGTGAGCCAGTTCTTTGGGGCCGTGTTCATGGAATCGAATTTTATGGGCACGTAGTCCGTTATCCAAATGCCATTGGTGGCGGACAGCTTTCCATTTTTCAAAATGATCACGGTCGGTGCCCGGACGCACAAAGTATTGCATTTCCATCTGTTCAAATTCCCGGGTCCTGAAAATAAAATTTCCGGGCGTGATTTCATTACGGAAAGCCTTACCGATCTGTGCAATCCCAAATGGAACTTTTTGGCGCATGCTTTGTTGTACATTCAAAAAGTTCACAAAGATTCCCTGCGCGGTTTCGGGACGCAAGTACACGACGCTCGATGAGTCTTCAATCGGGCCCATGTTTGTCTTAAACATCAAATTAAACTGCCGAGGCTCGGTCAGCTCGCACTCTCCGTGGGCGCCGGGTTTTAACGACGGTTTTTTTCCGCAGGCCGCATGATCCAACTTGTCCGCACGAAACCGACCTTTACATGTTTTGCAATCCACCAAAGGATCCACAAATCCTTCCACGTGACCCGAAGCTTCCCACGTGCGCGGGTGCATGAGGATGGACGCATCCAAGCCTTCCACGTCATCGCGTAACGTCATGGCGCGCCACCAACTGTCTTTGATGTTGAGTTTAAGCTCTACACCTAAGGGGCCGTAATCCCAACACGCATTCACGCCTCCGTAAATTTCAGAGGATTGAAACAAGAACCCCCTCTGTTTACAAAGGGAAACAAGGTCTTGCATGGAAGTCAGTTCTTGGGTTTCTGTACTCATAAGGATTTGAGTTTACGCTAATTGGGTTCATTTTTTAAGACATGAAGCACAGTATCTCCCAAAGCTTGGAGCACATCTTTGGAAATGACTTTCATTGTGTCGTCGTGGGTGTGCCATTCCGGAGGGAATTTTCCGTCTGGACCCATCGCAATCAGGTTGACCATGGGTATGCCCAAACCCTTGGTGATAAACACCGGATCATCTACCACGGGGCCAAAACGGTGCGATCCGAAAATGGAATTTGCACCGACTGCTTTCGCCGCATCCCATATCCGCTTGATGAGATCAGGAGCATAAGCTTCGGAAAATTTTTCAATTCCAAAAACCGTCCCTTTGCGTCCGACCATATCAAAGTTTATTCCCCAGGCCGCTTTGTATCCTGCGGGTTTGGGATTTTTTGCAAAAGCTTGCGACCCTAAACAGTACGAATAAGGATCTCCGGGGCGCCCCAAGTCTTCGGCATCCCAAAAGATTAAATCTAAACCGTAGGGAAGCGTTTGTGGTTGCACGGATCGTGCAAATTCTAAAAGCATGCCAACACCAGACCCCCCGTCGTTAGCCGCTAAAATAGGCTCATTTTTACGCTTTTTATCTTCATCCGCGATATCGCGCGAATCGTAGTGAGCCGAAAGCAAAATGCGTTTTTTGTGATCGGGGTTGAATTGTGCAATCAGGTTCCGTATCGGGATTTTTTTTTGGGTAAATGTCGTCGCGCTAGCGGTGTGCTCGATCACCGTCGCACCCGATGACTTGAGTGAGGTGACAATCCAGTCGGCTACTTTTTTGTGGTTGTCTGTGCCCGAAACCTTGGGCCCAAATTGGGTGTACGTTTCAACGTCTTGATAAGCCCGCTGACCCTGAAACGGGCTAAACTCGGGTTGTAGTTTTTTTGGGGTGCATCCCGTTTGGAGTAAGGCAAAAAAAGTGCAAGACAGGGCAATTATTTTTGTTGATCGCAAAAAATGAAACAACGCCCCAAAGCTCAAGCAGGCGATGCCCCCCACTCGAGAGACTTGTCGACGTTCGATAGCCGCGTGGCCGATCACTTGCAGAACGTAAGCCAGTACGGTCAAAGACAAGATGATTTGCAGGGGGAGAAGGCGAACCCAACCGGATAAAAATCCGTAAAACAGAAGGGCTAAAAGCCCAAATTTTCCGGCCAAACGAAACCAAAAAACACCAAGACCCATTTCTGCGATCAGGGCGACATCGATTTTAAAAACGGGATGATGCAGGGGGTCTGCCAAAGTGATGAACGAAAGCAAGGCAAGTCCCGAAACCAAAAAAGTCGGTACAGCAAAGTGGTGAAGTTTTAAATTCCATGGATTTCGATGAGACAGCAAATAGTCTTCGACGTACACGCTAAGCTCTGGAGAAACAAAGGGTTCCATGAGGACACCTTAGCACGGAGCAGGTTTGTGGTAAGCTAAACGCTTATGCAAGCCGCCGAAATCAGATCCTCATTTTTAAATTTCTTTGAAAAAAAAGGTCACACTGTTGTGGAAAGTTCCGGTTTGATTCCGGCCAATGACCCGACATTATTGTTTACCAACGCAGGAATGGTGCAGTTTAAAGATGTTTTTTTAGGGCGTGATCCCCGGCCCTACACTCGGGCGACAACATCACAAAAATGTGTTCGGGCCGGTGGCAAGCATAATGATCTGGAAAATGTGGGGTTTACCGCACGTCATCATACGTTTTTTGAGATGCTCGGTAATTTTTCTTTTGGGGACTACTTTAAAAAAGACGCCATTCATTACGCGTGGGAGTTGGTGACTAAAGAGTGGCAACTCCCTCAAGACAAACTCTATGTCACCGTTTACAAAGACGATCACGAGGCTGCGGACCTTTGGCACAAACAAGAAGGCGTGCCGACGGACCGTATCTATCGCTTTGGCGAGAAGGATAATTTTTGGTCGATGGGAGATACCGGACCCTGCGGCCCTTGCACTGAAATCTTTATTGATCGTGGTGCTCAGCACGGTTGTGGAAAAGCGACTTGCGCAATGGGTTGTGATTGCGATCGCTACATGGAGTTTTGGAACTTGGTGTTCATGCAGTTTGATCGGAGCAGTGACGGTAAGCTTACGCCGCTCCCCAAGCCCTCTGTCGATACGGGCGCAGGTTTGGAACGTATTGCATCGATTTTGCAAAACGGTTTAACCAATTACGATACGGATTTATTTCAAGTCATTTTTGATAAAACATCGCAGCTGGCCAAACGTGCTTACGATCCAAAAACCCAAGATGTGTTCAGTTTTCGCGTGGTTGCCGACCATTCGCGGGCCATTACGTTTTTGATTGCGGACGGCGTGATGCCGTCCAACGAAGGGCGCGGTTATGTTTTGCGGCGTATTTTACGCCGAGCCGTGCGCCACGGACGGAAGTTGGGTTTTACCGGGCCGTTTTTGTATAAAACGTGCGGATTCGTCATTGATCAAATGCGTGGAGCGTACCCCGAATTGGTATCTAAAAGAACTCTGATTGAAAAATTGGTTCTTGCCGAAGAAGAACAATTTTTTAAAACGTTGGATCGGGGCTTGGGGTTGCTCGAAGAGGCTATGGGAAAAATTGGGTCCCAGAAAATGTTAAATGGCCAAGTTGCGTTCACGCTTTATGATACGTTTGGATTCCCTCTTGACCTGACGCGAACCATTGCCGCTGAACAAGGAGTTCAAGTGGACGAACAAGGGTTTGACCAAGCCATGCAAGCACAGCGCGACGAATCCCGTAAACACTGGAAGGGGAGTGGGGATGCCAACCTATCCGCAGAATGGCTTAAGCTTGCCGACGATTTACGGAAAAAAAATCAGCTCCCGCAGTTTGTGGGGTATGAAGCTTTGAATAGCGAGGGGAAAATTTTAGCCGTTTTCCCGCTAGAATCAGGTGAATTTCAAGTCGTTACCGATCGTACCCCGTTTTATGGAGAGTCTGGCGGACAGGTGGGGGACAAAGGTACGGTCGAATCGGTGTCCGGATCGTTCCGTGGCGAAGTGGTGGAAGTGACCCGTCCCGTAGCGGATTTGATTGTTGCCAAAGTGCGCGCAGATCAGAGCGTGCCCCAAGTCGGAGATGTGATCCGGCAAAATGTACAGCAGGATCTCCGTAAATCTGCGGCGAGAAATCATACCGCCACACATTTATTGCATTGGGCGTTGCGCGAAGTTTTAGGCGATCACGTGAAGCAAGCGGGTTCTTTGGTGACCACAGAGCTTTTGCGATTTGATTTCACACATTTTAAAGCTTTGACTCCGTCCGAGTTGAGCCAAGTGGAGAATCTGATCAACCAAAAAATTTGGTCAGGAGACGGAGTAAAAAAAGAAGTGCTCTCCAAAGACGAGGCACTCAAAAAAGGAGCAATCGCTTTTTTTGGGGAAAAATACGGCGATCAAGTCCGCGTGATTTCCGTTGGTGACTATTCGGTTGAGCTTTGCGGTGGAACCCATGTGGATCAGAGTAGTGATCTTGGGGTATTTAAAATCGTGTCAGAAGCCGGGATTGCCGCTGGGACCCGAAGGATTATTGCCTACACCGCCGGGCATGCCTTTGAGTATTTACGGGATCAGGAAAACCGGCTTAAACATTTGCGGGATCAGGTCAAGGCTTCTCACATTGATGAAATTCCTTTGAAAATAGAACGTTTGGCCGAAAGTGAGCGTGAGCTTAAGCGAAAGCTCGATCAGTGGTCTGCCAAGCAACGTGCCGTATGGGTGGATACCGTCATCGGATCTGCAAAGAACATAGAGGGTGGGATTAGGATTGTGCAGGAATTAGAGGCCGGTCCTGATGCGATGAAGTCTCTCCGCGAGACAGCCGAGGCCATTAAAGCCAAGCGTCCCGATGCCGTGATTATTTTGGCTCAAGTTGAACCAGAATCCGGGAAGGGTTTTTTGGTTGCTGCCAAAGGAGCAAAAATTCCGGCAGATCTTTTCGATGCTTCGAAATTTGTGAAGGAAAACGCACCGCGTTTTGGCGGAAAGGGCGGAGGAAAGCCTGATTTTGCGCAAGCGGGCGGTGAAGATGTGTCAGGACTGCGACAGTTGCTTCGCTCTTTATTAAGCTGAGATTAATTTTTTTTTCGTCATAAGCCGATAACGGTTTATGACAAAAAAAGGACTCAAGACATTTATCGTCGGTGGTGGGGTAGCGATTAGTCTCCTGATCCCTTTGGTGGCAGGGGTGATTGTTTACCAAAACAACAAAGCGCTCGATTATTACCAAGAAATAGCGAGTACTAAAATTGTGCTCACAAAAAGCTTGGGGGAAATCCTATTTAAATTTAGACAAATTCGGATCGCTGTTCGTTCGGTCCCCTTTATTGGAAACACCCCCTAAAAAGTAGAGCAATATGTAAAAGATACTCTTGTGTCCGTAGAGGAATTTGAAAAGTCCTTGAAACATTTAGATGAACAGCTCAGTACCCCAGAAGAAAAGGTACTGATGGAAGCTGTAACGCGGGATTGGATAGCCTTTAAGGCTTTTGGTAGCGAGCTTGTTCGATTGTCTAAGCTTGGGGATTCCCAAGCGATCGCTCAGGTTGCCCAACAGGTTCGTGACGTATGCCCTATAAAAGCCAGTGCTTTTGAAACCTCGGTACAAAAAATTACGGATTACGAAATGTCTGCATCTCAGGCATTGGTGGGAAAAGCAGATGGTGCCAATCACTTTGCAAGAACACTATCTATTGTCATGATCCTTGTGGGACTGAGTCTGTCGATCCTAGGATCCATTCTTTTCGGAAATCAATTGAGCCGAAAACTCACGGTGGTCGCAACAGAGCTTTATAAAAACGCTGAGAGTCTGTTAAAACAAGTACGGGATCTTTCCCAAACTTCAGATTCATTATCATCGGCGTCCACGCAAGCCTCAGCAGCTATTCAACAAACCGCCGCAGCCGTGGATGAAATCTCGTCCATGATCCAGAAATCTGCCGAAAGCGCAC
>JAIXVT010000301.1 GCA_027482725.1 Pseudomonadota bacterium
CCGGATATTGCTGATAAGCCCACCCAAACCAAGGTAAGCCTACGATTCCCGCTGCGATCACTGCCGGCCAAACCGTCCAAATTTTTGTCCGATAAATCCCCAGCAAAGAAAGTCCAAATAGAGCGGGATACAGCGGACCCTTGACCAACAGCAATGCTCCAAGACTGATTCCGGTCTTGATCCACTTTTTCTCTAATGCGAACACCCAAGACCACATCCAAAAAAGAATCAACCAGACCTCCATCTGCGCAGTTGTGGCAAATGTCATGGTCGCAAACGTTGCGCTGCAAAAGAGAACAACGTCTCGGATCTGTTCGGATTTCAAGTCTGGGCTGATCTTTGGAAAAAAACGGAACAAGGCCGGGAGTGTGAGCAACCACGCGAGGACCGAGGGAAAAAATGAGCCCCAAGGGTTCATCCCAAAAACTTTCCAGCCCAATAACGTGGCCCAGTACTGAAGCGGAGGTTTCAAAAAATTCGGCTCCCCCCAAAGGAAGGGAATGGACCAATCGCGGCGCTGAGCCATCTCTAACGCAATAGAAAGGTAGACTTTTTGGTCGCCCGTGAGCGGAATGCTCATGCGCCAAAGCCCGTAGGCATAGGCCACAAATACGACGATATAAATCATAGACTGTAGTCTACGAAGCGTTCCTGCGTGGCGCAATACACTGACGTTTTTTGGGGATCTGCAATACAAACATGGTGCTTCCCTGTGGATATGGACTGGACTTGAAAGTCTTTAGGGATTTCGAATACGCGAATATCTTTCAATTCGGAGGTCAATGAAATTTGTCGACAACGTATGCGCTGATCCGAATGAGTGGTACAGACGCGGTCGTCATATTCAGAAAATGAAATCACGTCGTCGATGTCCACACCACGACACAAGATCCCTGGTATCGAATTTTGAGCCTGTTTGCGCTGACAATTCAATAAAGGAACAGATTTCTGGGATGCCAGTCCCCAACACTGACGTTTGCCTGTAGATAAATCCACGCAAAGGGATTTTTCGTAGAGTTCCACCTTTTGGACCAAAGATGCCTGCACAGGGGCAAATTTCCGGTCACCAAACGCGTCGTCTTTTAAAACTCCCACACAGAATGGACCGTTGAGACGCACTCCGCACAAATGATCCGGAGAAAGATCTATTTCCTGAACCTGATCAAAGACCCGCCCTTGTTCATCTCGTAAAGCGATCCATTTTTGGGCATCGCCAGATGAAGGTTTTACCCAAGACGCATTCAGTTCTCCGGTACAAAACACCTCTGAACGATCAGAAATTCCACAAACCCGACGACCATTCACTGCAATTTTTTTGAATCCACGTAATTGGAGAGATGATGCCCCATCCGTCATCACCACCTGCCAAGACTTTATCCAAGGCAAACCAAAGCAGATAACTTTGCGGTCAACCCGAGTCAATCCACATACAAACTCTTCTCCAAAACTCACTTGAACCAAGGGCTCGATATCCAAAGGCGCAGCGGGGCTCACTGCACGTTCACGAATCTTTCCCGAACAATACAATTTACCGCCTAAATCTAGGCCACATTGGTAATCTTTACCCGACCCAAAATCAGCCCAACCTTGGGACCTAAACGGGGTCAAACCGATACAATTCACAGTATTTTTATCGATCCCGCAAAACACACCGTTCCTCAAACGGACCCGAGTGGCATCACTCGATAGACTCTTCTCCCGCATTTGATCCCGGAGAAGGTTAAACCGTTTCGCACCCAGTCCAACACAGTTCCATGTTTTATTTTGCAAAAAACAACTCACGGAACGATCCACTTGCACCGCAGTAATCGGTGGAGCAATACGGGGATAGCCCACTAAGGGCTGGCCCAATTCGCCCTGGGCGTTAGAGCCAAAACAACGGAGATCCCGATTGGCCATCACCGCACAAACCAGGTCGTCTCCCGATACCAATTCTTGAACTTGATACTTTTGTCGGAGTCCCGGCGTAGGCTTAAATGTCACGCCCTTAACTAAGGCATTCCACTCTTTACATCCCGTCAACGCAAAAATACCGACGAAAGCACAAATCTTTATAATTCGGGCTATCGATTCCATCGCCGTTTAATGGCTTGTACCGCTTGATTGATGATCGGGGGTAAATCGATGAAAAAATCACCCTGCCGAAAGTGAACGTTTTCAGGCCATTCGCCTGTCCGTGCCGTTTTGATGAAAATTTCTTTTAACCGCGTGATGGGTCCCGCCATTTTATTAGAAATAATCAGAGTGATTGTTCCGGAAAAAATAAGCGAGACAATCAATCCGACAGCCAAATGATAAACCAAACTCTGAAGCTGGGCATTGAGGAGTTCTACAAAAAGATTTTGTGCCGGTAACCTTGAGGATTGAATTTGATCATCTAAAGCAACATAAGCCCGCACCACTTGATACGTGATAAAACCGAACACCACTGTAGTGATGAGAGCGTTGACCAAAATAAGTGAAAGCTGAAATTTGGGATAAACCAAATACTGCCGACGGTACCACTTGGGACGGACGGCTGGCGCTTGGGGATTTTGTTCTGGAGTCATGCTTGGGAGTTATCGCCCTCCTGTGGCGCTACTGCCTGAGAGTTCTTTTGAACAATATCTTGAATAAAGTTTTTGGAATCTTGAGCCACCTGCTCCAAACCAACCCTCTGACTTTTCAGCATGGCTAAAATCTGGATTAAATCCTGTTGATTTTGTTGCTCTCTGGACTCTTTGAGCGCAGATTCCATACTCTGGATTTCTTGATCTTTCATATTGATCAGATCTTCAACGCGCGCGGTAGATTGTACGGTCTCCAGTTCTTGTCTCACCCAACCCGCAAGATCTTCGGTCGAAGACAAGTTAGATTTAATTTCAGCTTTAAGAGATTTAAAGTCATTACGGTGACTTTGCATCTGGACAAAAACATCTTTTAAAATCTGATCATGGGTTCGCGTTTGAACCTCCAAATCCACGGAGCGCACCGAGAGCTCTTGAATTTGTCGTTCTACCCGGCCTAAATCAGACCGAGATTCTTCCATCACGCGTAAAAGTGACGTCGCCGTTTGTCTGATCGACTCCAAATCCACCAATGTCTCATTTTGCTTTGCTCGGACCGATTCGATTTCACCCAGTGATTTCATTCGGATTTCGATCTGGCGTTCGATCCGATCAAAAAATGCGTTCATCGTGGAATATGTTTTTTCCGAACTTTGACGATTGATTTCTTCAACCCGCTTGTCTAGGTCGCCTACGCGACCCAACATCCGTTCGACCGAAGCCTCCGCGCGACTGGCTTGGGAATACAGTCCTTTAATCGTGTCGTGAATCTGTCCAAGACCCTTGTCTAAATTTACCGAGACCGTCTTTTGAACCGTATGAGGTATTTGTGTCGTGACCTGAGCCAACTTTTCACTCATGGTCAACAGCACATTTTGAAACTGACTCATAAACTGTGCGACTTGTTTCTCAATATTGCCTAGACGGAGAACCACTTCTTCGTTTTGGAGCGCCTTGACCATCGGGCTCAGCTCCGCCTGAATCATTTGGCTTAAGGTTTGATGGAGCCCCTGAATCACGGCGGTTTTAATCGCATGCGCGCTTTCGCGGGGATCATTGCCCGCCATCGCCCGTTCGATCTGATCCACCTTTGTGAGGAGGTGTTTGTTTTGCAGTTTAAGCGCTGCAATTTCCTGATCTTTGGCCCAAATTCTTTTTTCGACATCCATAAGGCACGTCCCTCCGTAGACGGTGTCCAAGTTTTAGTGTTCCATACCGGTTTTGCTTAAGTCAAAATAGGCTCATGAACCCTGCGCTTTTTGCCGTGTTGTGGTTGTTTATCTCTTGGATCGATGTCAACGCCGTGGCTCAGCGCCAGGTTCCTTTATGCCCCGAAGGCACCCAGCGCTACGACTATCCCAATGCCTCGCAACCGTTGTGGGTCGGCTGTAAAGACAAAAACGGGTTATTTCAGGGACTATTGTTCCAATTCTCTAACCAAAAGGAGATCGTGCGAATCGCCCATGTGAAAAACTCACTTCGGCACGGAAAAGAAATCCGACCGGGTGCGGCCAATTCGCAAGAAGAACGCCACTACTTTGAAGGTCACTTATCCGGACGACAATATATTTTTAAGACCTATCAAATTCTGGAACGGGTGCTGCCTGCGTCTTTAGATAAAAAAACATGGGATCGCTTTTCCCTGACCGATGACGAAAGCCTGTTTGAACCTTGGGTGGGAAATGCTCCGCAAACCATACTCAAGGCCCAAAACGGACGGATCGAAACGCTTCCCGATACGGCGTGGAATCCCTTGGCACTTTTAGCGCTGTCTGGAAAAGATTTACGGCTCCCAATGGCTTTAGGCTATGGCACCTGCAAAAAGTATTCGGCTCCTCCAGGTCGGTTTGCCCGTCACCGCGAAGCCATTGAACACCGGCATCCGTCTACAGAAGCCAAATTCAAAACCGAAATCACGGCGCAATTTACCCGTTTTTTTAAATTGTGCATCGACGAAAAAAACACTCAAAATTTAGGTGTTTTGGAGTGTCCTGCGGCCCTTCCGTCTAACCGCCCCAGCCCCCCTTGCCCCATGGCGTTTTCGACCCGTTTGGAACTCCCATTCGAATCAAAAAAACTGAATTTCGAGCGAACTCTTGGACTTGCCCCAGCGGATTTTGTCCAGCACTTGCGTGATGCTGGACTCATGAAGTTCCTTGGCGATCCGGAGCAAACCGACGCGAGGCTTACCCTAAAAACAGGGAAAAAATTAGAACTCAAACGCACTGGAGACGGCGTATTTTTCAGGGAGTACCAAACGGGGCCAAACGCTCCCGCAAAAAATGCGTGGTGGACATGGACGCCGGTGCCGGGGCACGCCGTGTTTTAGGAAGTATTGATCCAATCACTGATCACTTGTGCGGTCCATTCGGGGTCATCTAAAGGGAGATCGTGACCTGCGGTGAAATGAGAAATCAGCGTTGCCTGAGTACGATCCGCTATCACACGACTTGCGTGGGGATGAACCATGCGATCATGCTCAGATCGGAGTACCAGGGTTTTCCCCGGATAATCGTGGCTTTTATGGGGGGGGGCTTGGTACTTGATCGCCGCAAGGAGTTGTCGGACCGCATTCGCCCGTTTTGGTGCGGACGCATTTAAAATCTCAAGATTGCGGGCCAGGGCTCTGCGTCGCCCGTGTAGAGGTAGATTGGAAGTCATGCGTAGCCCCACCCGTTCTCGCTGGGCATCCGTCCACGATAACGCGTTGGCCAGCAAATAAATCAGGGCCTGAGGACGGAGGCGGTGCCAAAGAGGACTCCAACCGCCGACACTCGAATTAATTAATACCCGTAATTTAAAATCATTTGGATAACGCTCGGTCCAGTCCAGCGCAACCATTCCCCCCAATGAAATAGCAACGACCCCCCAAGGCGCGTTGGAAGGCGCGGACTGGCATAAGTCCAGCCACTTTTGGCGCAAAAAATCGGTGTTTTGGGAAATAGTGGGCGGTGCTGAAAATTGGACATGCGCTCCATATCCCGGCAAATCCAAGGTAAAGACCTGATGTCCTGAAATGGTTTTTAAGAGTGTGGGGAATTCCCCCCAGTGTCGGGCTTCGCGGTGCAATCCACGCAGGAGCAAGAGATTCATGATGAAATCATGACAAAAAAATAGGGACCTGGACACCGCACCCTTTTTTGCTCAAAAAGTTTACGTTTCCCAGGCCCCGTCTGAGGAGGTGGTAGGTACAGCAGTTTTGCCCGTCACGGCGATGGAATTGGTATTGGACACCGTGACGTCAGTGGCAACTTGTTAAGCCGCTTTTTTCGCGGTTTGACCGACGTGGGCTTGGTATTGGGCCCACTTCTTGTCGAAATCTGAAACTTTTTTCCCGGCCTTGGTGATCAAGCCGAACTTGAACCACTCGTAGTGTTCGTCACAGAACGTAAAACGAGCGGCTTTCTTTTTACAACTTTCGGTTTTGCACATCTCAACGGTGGTTTCCTGCGTTGGAACAGGTTTTAATCCTTTTGCCATGTGGTTTCCTCCCTCACACACCTTACGTGTCGGAGTCCTGACGGAAAACTTGAGGTATTTTTTTGGCGAAAGCTCCAAACAAGACCGATTGATTAAATAAGGCTTTCGGCTATAATAACGCGGTGCTTAGTTTTATACGTTGTCAGATACCCCTCTTTTAGCTGGTGGAGCCTTGGCCTTTTCGGGTCCTTGGGCCACAGCAACCCCATTCCCCCAAGCGCTTAAACAATGGTTTTGTGGTACGGCTCTGGATAGGGTCGAAGTCTCCCCTCAGCAGATGAGCCACGGAATTGAAACCCTGGCTCATGTCGCCCTTCAGGAGCCCGAAAATTTAACTCAAAATATTAGGGCCTGTTTTCAAAGTCGCTTGACCCTTGGGTAAAAAGTTGATGAAATTTCAG
>JAIXVT010000254.1 GCA_027482725.1 Pseudomonadota bacterium
AATGATGCCATCACGCCCATGATCATGGCCATTCCTCTCCAATTAATGGCTTACGGAATGGCTTTAGCCTTAGGACGAAACATCGATAAACCCCGTAATTTGGCAAAGTCGGTTACGGTCGAATAGGAGAAAAACATGAAAAGGACACTATTTTTCAAAGGAAAACGAATCCAGGCCGTAAAGCATTTGAGTTCTGGCCTCGGCGAACAGTACACGGTGATTGAAAAGTCCGCCGACGGAAAGGAAATATTCACCTCTATCCATTCGACAGACGTTGCCCGCAATCCTGAACTCCAAAGTCTATTTGAAGCCTGTCAGGTCGCCTTTAACGTCGAACCGTCGCTTGGGAAAAACACCCGGCAATCGGGACAATATGTAGGGTAAAGAAGACGGGTGAGCTTCCTTCCTCCCTTTAATCCAACAACTCTTGTCAGCTCTGGTGAGCTATTGTTGCGATTGGTTGTAGCTGGTATTGAGCGTGATCGGACCAAGCTCAATCTCCGCACCCATTGTCTCTGCAACCGTGGATTTGCGGACAAAGCGGACCCCATAATACTGATGGGATGCAATGATTCGCAGAGACTCGGCCTCAAGCCTCCAAGACTTGGCTTGTTGGCGAATCAAATCTTCATAAATCTGGCGCTGCTTTAAATTCGCGGTCGGGAGTGCGGCTTGGATTTCATCAACAGGCAACCTTAACCCACACTCTTTGGCGAAAATAATGTTTTTGGCGTTTTCCAAGGCCGGAATGACCTCCTTGAGTGCGCGCACCCGGCAAGGCCCAGATACCGGCATCATATAACCCCACAGCGATCCGTATTGCCCAAGAACGCGATGGTAGGACTCCGTATCCTTCTTTAAAGCGTGGCGTATATCTTTTATAGGCTGAGCATAAAACTGGGTAACAATACGATCAGACAACCCAATCAGGGGTTTTCTCACCCGCGCCACTTCGCCCTGCTGTTGCTCTTGAGTATTCGATGCAAGAGCTAAAAAATTCCCGTATGCATTTAAAAACTGGGCAAAATCCAGAGCGCCTTTTTCTCGGGCCTCAATCTCGTTGTTCATGATTTCACGCATCTGCATCATGTGAATCAACTCATGACCAATGGTGTAAAGCTGAACAAATGGTGAATTTTCTTTTGCCACCCAAATCAAACGATCTGCATTAGAGATCAATCCATGCGCTTGCCTTTTTCGGGCAAAACACTCGCCAGCAATACCCTCGGTAGGCAGGCCTAAGTGCCGGCGTTGCTCTCGATCTAAAATCGCGATGCGATCATGCGTCAACTGATCCGAAAACACTTGATCTGTATTGAGCCCGATACTTGTGGCAAAAAGCCTCAAATTGTAAGCGGCATACGGAAGAATATCCAAGAGCTGTAAGATTTTTTGGGGATCATTGTTTTCGGTGAGATCAACCGTTTGCTGCAAACCCTTTAGCTTCGGATGTTTCTCAAAATGCTTTTCTTGGCACTGCTTCAAATCTTTTCTGGAACGAAAGCGAACAGATCGCTCGACCCACTCTTTTCGAATTTTCTTTATCTCTGAGCCAACAAATTCGGAGTCTGTAAGTAGTTTTTGAGACTTAGACTCCCATTCGGTTGCACAGGCCGGGATCATCTCGATGTGCTTGAGATCACCCAGAACATCTTGACCAGAAATCATTCGTGAAAAGTGTTGATGATGACTCATGCCACCTGCCGCACTGACTTTTTCAATGCGCTGACTGGCCAGATCCTGGTACCGATCTAACGCGACCTCAACGCGCCCTCGTGTTTCAGGATCAAGCTCGCCTAACCCAACATCCTCTTGAACCATCGCCTTAATAAGCGCACCAAAACGGGTGAGCTGTCGTCGGTGAACGGGATTCTGATCCTTTAAAAACCTTAGCCGATACAACAGATGCCCCAGTGTAAATTCATCCTCACGTCGACATTCAAATCCGTAGCCTCTTCCCACTTGATCTTGGTTGAGAACGTGAAGGCCATCAACGGCCATCAAAAACTCGGGATTGAGCACGGAAATCAAGTCTTTCATCATGCCGGTAAATACCGCCAATCGAGTCTCATACTTCAAAAAGTATTCGGCGACACGCACATGATCAATTTTCTTCTCCACAGCTTCGATTGCGGCATAGAGCACATCCATACAACGGGGGTGCACAAACGCCGTCATTTCCCGTGTCTGAAGCTTAAGGGCAATGAGATGTCCATAAACGCCCAGATAGTGGGCTTTTCCTGAGCGAATTTCAAAGCGCAGTTTCTGTAAAATACGGGCACATTGCACCAATTGCGCCCCCACAAAGGCGGGCATTGCCGTAGTCAGCGGAGAGGGCCTAGGGGGCTGGGCAAAGGTTTTGGCGTCGACGGAACGTGGATCCCCGATATCATCCACGACCACAAAAGGAGCATACCCCCCACCCTTCGACGTATTCACAATACTGCTCATGGGGCCTTTTTCTTCGGGAGCAAATCGAACTAAGGCATTGTGAGTCATCCGAGGAAGCATTCCCTCTGCACCACAAAAAACCCAAACACGCATGTCGGCGGCTAAATTGGCATAACGGGCATGATTTTTTCGCTCGGAAACGGCTACAGGAATTCGAGCGATTTTCACCATACGCTGGTAGGCAAATTGGTCTGGATTCTTTTTGGCAGATTCGATGACCTGCTTTCGATGTTTTGGACTCATCGTCATCAAGATATGGACCCCGTTCCCCCCGGATAAGTTCGGGGCCTTAATGACCCAATCCTCGGGAGCACGCTCAATTTCTTTTATCGAAGCCGCCTCTGAGGCCAAACATTCCGGAGGCTCGATTTTATAGATAGATTTTTTAACCCCTAAATTTTTAATCTCTTTCGAAAAGTATTGGGGCGCATGTTCGGTGAGAATAGACAGGATCATCTTATTGTCCAGAAGACGGTTCAGCCCGCCGATGTAAATGCGCTTTTCCAACACCGCATCAAGCGCACCCGGGATCGCATAATCGCTCTCCAGGGGAACGGGGTTTCCCCATTCCGACAACAAGGGCAAAGGCTTTCCATTTTCCCACGGCTTTAAAGGATCTGTACAATAAACAGGTTCTCCGGTGTCTTGATCGCGGAGATAAATTCCTCGCTCGGGATTAAACAGAATACTATCCGCGTTTACCCGAGAATAAATAGCGGTCACTTTAGGATCTTGTCCTGATGCGGTTCTCAAACGAATCCACTTGTGGTTATCAAGATACAACTGCCCCGGATCACAATAGATCAATCCCGAATACGCGGCAAGTTGCTGGATCTCCGGCGTGGCACCATTGGCACCACCCGGCGGAAGGACCACTTGTACACCATCAGAAACACCGGTCCAAGATGCCCCCAAGCTTTGATAGGTTTCACCCAATACCTGAAAGTGATCGTTGGGAAGAATGCGATCAAATGCGCCTAAAACCTGGGGATCTTCCCTGAACAATCCTTCAATGATATTGGCATTGTTTGATGCGCCAGACGGAGATCCTGCATTCAACTCTAAAATCCGGAACGGATTTTCTTTTGTCTTACTCAGTGCTTCAACCATCACCAAATCCAAGCCAACATTGTCAAAAAAGGGATAGGACTTCATGTGGGGATGATGCAACTGTGGAAAATAATGAGGACTGGTTTGGGCCGAGCGAATAAAAATCTCTCGGTCTTTAGAATCTAAACTCTGAACAAACGCACTTTCAGTTAAAGACGGTGCACCGTAAATATCCTGGAGAACTTTTCGGAGTCCCAAGATCAAGGTCTGAGCCGCTTTTTCGATTTCGTTGAATACGGATTTAGGAAGAGGAACCACCGTTGTGGTGACAGGTACGGTAAACAATCGGTAAAAGCCGTCCTGATCCAGCTTTTGAAACGTCAAATCACGCTGACGCAGAAACTGCGTGAGATTTTGAGAGGCTTTTAAATTTTCTGTGACGGGGCGCCCAAGCAATCGTTGAACCAAAGACTTGGTATGCTGGTACGTTTTGGGATGCCTTTGGCCCTCGGAAAAAAGGTAATTGCTTACTTGAATTTGGTGGTCCCCCACAAAACCCAAGTGCGGATTGTACCCACTGGGGCGCTGATCAAGATCGAGGGATCCGAGACGCGAGCGCTTTCCTCTATTTTTTTGGTTACTTTTTTGAGACGCTTTTGATTGATTTTTAGCTCGTTTTACAAGCACGGCTTTAAAACTCCTTCCCTAAAACTCCAAAACCTCAACGAAACCTACCGCTTAAAAAAAAATCTGGCAATCATTATTTAAATTAAATTTATTTACTAGATCTTGATTTTTACATATTTAAATTAAAATAATTGACAAAGGCGGACTCCTCGCGCTAAGACCTGTCCCAACACGAATTCACCCCTGAGAGAAAGGCACACATGTTTGGCTCTATAAATTTAACTTCTCAGTTTGCTTTATTTGTTTTGATCTTGAGCGCAACACCTCTCCACCGCGCGTTGGGCCAAGAACCCAACTCCGCTCCTTATTCTTCACTCAAGACGCTAAAGGGTTTTGAACCGACGGTTCTTGCCTCGGAAGATCAAGCCCTCAGTCTCTACAAAAGCCAAGACCTGGACTTTAGGCGCGGCTCTGGGTGTTTCCAACGAGCGCACATCTGGGCCAAGGCACTTTCAGACCAAAAACAAATTCGCTCCATGAAGGTATTTCTATTCTTCACCCGCCGCTACCAAAGAGAGTTCGATTACAAATGGTTTTATCACGTCGCTCCCTTGATCCCGGTTCGTTTAACGGATGGCTCCATCCAAGAGCAAGTTTTCGACCCGACGTTCACTTCCGGACGCGATACGGAAACCACCAAATACGCAAACAAACCCGTATCCATCACACACTGGGTTGCTCACTTCATGTACCCCAAAGTGGATTGTCCCGTAATCGAAAACTATGAAGATTATCAGAAATATGCTGATCGCGAGTACTGCTTCATCATGAAATCCCCGATGTACACGTATATCCCGGCCCAGTTACAAAACGAAACCCAAGTCAGAACGGCATGGAATGAGTTTGATCTAAAAAACATGGTTCGTGCAAAGCCCTGGTTTTAAGCAAAGCTTTAGTTTTTTTTGAGAGAGAAAGAGAGAAAAACATGAGCAATTTAGAACTCGTTCGTGCGCCGAGAGAGGGCGCACGACTGATCGATACATTGACCCAACCCTGCAAAGATCTTGGAGAGCACCTCGATTTATTGCTTTTTGTGGCGCGGGAAATGAATCAGACGTTTACATTTAACGGCGAAAAAACCACATTAATCCTGCCCCTACCTAAACGGGATCAGGTCACCATTAACTTCGGAATCTACCCCGAAGGATTCCTCCTTGAGTTTTTTTCCCTACAAGCAGGGAAAATCATCATCACTTATTCCAATACGGGTGAAAGCAACGGATTACTACCGGTAACGCAAAGCTTTGGATGCGCATTGCGCCTTGACGGACCCGTGATGGAATACGGGAACGCCTTGATTGATCAATGTTATCGTTGTTTGAATCTGGACTATCAAAATGCCGCCGAGGGAACGGCACAACCTCAGCGCATCTCGACTTTAGAAAATTTTCTGAAAAGAATTTACAAAAATCCTCATATCTTGCTCGGTGTGCAAAAGCGCCATCATGATCCGGTATACCAAAAACTGAAAGAGCAAAACATTCAGTTCGAAACCGAAAAAGCACTCAGCTGGACGGAACGGCGGATTAAAAGGTTGCAAACAAAAACTCTGAGAAAAACGGTGATTAAAACCAAATCGAGAGCTCACCGCATACCGAAAATTCTCATAACGATTCCGCTGGGTGTTTCTGATCTTAGAGAATTTATCACGCGCTTTAAAATGCGGCCGGCATCAAATGTTTTGGGACTCCTTGAGTTTGTATTTATCAATCCTATACGGTGGTTCTTTAGTGTCGTGCGCGGAAACATGGGCTATTCGGTGGCGTTGGCGATCTATAGCCCGTTCACTTTCTTTTTTATCACCCAGCCCATGAACCCCCATGCGATGGTTGCAGTAGGAAAAGTGCGCTCAGTGGCGCTGGAAACAAAAGAGACTCTTGGGCGCTTTTTTTCTCCAAAAACTCCGCATTCCTCCCGGGAAGCATCAGCACCTGTCGATTCCACCGCACCCGAGACACTTCCTCAAGAACTCCCTCTGACCGCGGAGCACAAGTCCAACACGGCTTCTTGGGATGATCGCATGAGCGGCTTTAAGGCACTCCAAATCGCTTACGAAGGGAATCTTGAACTCGCACCGCGCTTGGGACGGATTGAACAAATGGAGACCCAACTCAATTGGCCTTTATTGATCGAAAGCGCTTGGGCTGAAATGGAGCGGTACCGGACACACCTGGTTCAAGCTATAGCGCTTCCATCAAACGCCCCCGCGACACGGACCTATTTAGAAAGCGAAATTGTTGCGGTGGATTTGCATGAACGCTACCTCTGGGATCGTAACATTCGATTTATCCTGGATCATCCCTACACCATGATGAACGATTCGCAAGAACAAACGCAGTGGGATTTTTATATTGGGCGTTCATTTGTGGCTCTAGAAGACATGACTAAAACTCTAGAGTCTCGGTCCAAATCCGGCCTTAAACGCCCCGAAGGATTCGAAAAAATTGAAAAAATTGCACGCGACTTTGATCGAGAATTCCACGCGACCGGCCTTACCCTGAAAGAACGATTAAAAAAACGATCGTTGGTTTTTAAATCCTCGGACCCCACCCAAACCGATACCCTCCGAACGTTCATGAAACGCCAGTGGGAAGTACTCTACCTCCAGCAAAACCGCGCCCAGGAAGCGTCCAATAACGGACTGCAAATGTACATTTGGTCGGTGCGAAACACGGTTTGGATTCTACAAACGTTGTATGCAGCCAAAAGGGAAGAGCTGGCCACCGTCACGGCGATCCAAGCTACACCCACCCAAAAGGCAGAAGCATTACGCACAGACCGTCAACTGGAATCGCTCTATCATTTAATGGTCACGGAGTTTGCAAGCATCCGAAAAGAACTTGAAGCGCTCCCCAATGATCTCGAAGCGACACAACGCAAAATGTTAATTGCATCCATTGAAAAATCACTCTCAGAACGAGAAGCTCTTCTGAGATCGTTCAAAATTTTATAAGATCAGGGGGCTGTGCCCAAGCGCATCCCCCTGATTTGCATCATGACTTTATCCTTCTCACCCTGTGTCACTTTTTCACAAAACGTGAACAATAGGGAACTTCAAGATCAGAGTCCTCGGGAACAATTCGTGCAAAAGCCATCCGCATTGGAGGAAATCTGGAAAGCTTTCCATGCGTCTTATTTTGTATCCATGATGGGACCCAAACTTACCGGGAGTGGAAATGAAACTTATAATTTATTTTTGCAGGATACCGCGCCCATCCAACTTTTTCATGTGATCCGGGGCGCTTTCGATTTTTCACCCGATGTGCAATTTTTTGTATCCCGCGCGGCGGTTCAAAACATGGTAGACGGTGTTGTGGGAGATACGGGAGCTGTTTACAATCACAACTTTGAGTGGTTTGATCCGGACATTGGAATATCTCTGCCTCATTCATTTGATTTTTATTGGGCGTCCGTAGGAACAAGTATTTCTTTTTCACTCCCTGTGACCCAAGCCTCAAAAGATATAGGTAGGATCACGGCAATCACCATTTCCCAAGGCTGGAACTTAAAAGGAATGCCCTCCCCTTGGTCTTTGAGCTTGAATTTATTCTTACGCCCTCAGTTCTATAAAGAAATGCTTCCTCGCGGGGTCGCGTTCCG
>JAIXVT010000240.1 GCA_027482725.1 Pseudomonadota bacterium
CACGGTCGCAGTCTTGGCATCTGCTTTTTTCATTCCATTTGTAGTTCTTTTTTTACAAAAAAAAATTTCTTCTCAATCCAATCAGGTCCAACACTATGTTGCTGAGCTAGGCACAGGGACCCAGGATTTGGTTGCCGGGATCCGTGTCGCGCGCTTGAATCAGTTAGAAAACATCATTCAAAACCGCTTGGGGCATTTCAGTAGGGAAGTGAACCGTTCCCAAGTCAGTTTGCTGGATTCTCAGATTTTCTTGGGACCCGGTCTTGAGATTTTTCTATCCATCGGATTGGTTTGCTGTTTGGGATTTGGAATGGGAGCGTCTCCGGGAGTAATTGTAGCGTTTCAGCGTTTGTTGCAAAAACTCATGTGGCCGATGTCTGCCATTGGTCTTGCGGTGACCTACTTTCAAAAAGCCAAGGCAAGCTATTCGGATTTCCTTCCGCTGTTAAACGGAGATAAAGAGCCCGGGCTTCCCGATGTCTCTTCGTCTGATTTAGCTGGGGTACGGTCAGGGGGATCTCAGGAATCCCCAAGAGGGAAGTCGATAGAACCCCTCCGGTGGAATCGAGCCAGGTTTGGACACTTAGGATTTAAAGCCCCTGTTTTTGATGAAAATCTCTATCCCGGCAGTTGGCTTGGCGTTTCAGGGCCTGTTGGAGTCGGAAAGTCGACACTCATTCATGGCACTTTAGGGTTGGCCGAACGTTTTGATGGGGACGTATTTTATAAAGGGGAGTCGTTGTCGATTACACCGATCCATCGCTGGAGGAGTCACTTTGGAACGGTCTATCAAGAACCTTATTTTTTTAAAGGTCCATTAAGTGATCAGTTTATCCGTAAAGACCGGGCCTATCTTGAGGAAATATTTGAAATCTGTGGCGTAGGTGCCTGGGCCTCTTTTTCCTCTGGGCGGGAGCTCGGAGAACGTGGAATCGGAGTATCAGGGGGACAACGGCAGCGGCTTGGGTTGGCGCGGGCATTAGCTTTGGGGCGTTCGATTTTACTGGTGGATGATGCCTTGTCTTCTGTGGACGGCAAGACGGCACAAGCGGTACTGAAATCCTTGAAGAGTTACACTTCAGAAAAAAAAATTGCAGTGTTGTGGCTGAGTCATCAAAAAAATCATTTGGATTGGTGTGATCGAGTGGTGAGTTTGTGAAGACCACTGTTTCGTCGTCGGATCGTATTGCGGAGATTAAACACCTGCTCCGTTTTGTTGTTCATGAACCCAAACGTCTGTTCTTATGTCTTTTTTTGAGTGCGACTTTGGGCTTTTGGGTGTGGCTTGGCCCACGCGCAGTAGGTAACTTCATTCAAGACGTTATCGTTCAAGGAGACCGTAGCCTGGCGTTAAAACTCCTTGGAGTCGTTATCCTTGCCGAACTCATGCGCCTCACCACTTGGACACTGATGAGTATGGGCTACGCAAGACTTGGGCAATCCGTCATTGAGACGATTCGTCGGGCCATGATTCAGCGAATATTGAGGCTTCCTGTACCGATTCTCGACCAAACGACCTCAGGTTCCATGATGACCCGAGTGGTTAATGATGCTTCGGCACTTACCGATTTTTTCCAGCACGGGTTTGTCTCGGTTTTAGGGAATATCATTATTTTAGGGGGTCTTGCCTTTGGAATAGGGTCTATTTCCCCAAGTTTAGGACAGATTTTGCTTTTGGTGTTTTCTCCGATTCTGGTTGCGTGTGTGTTTTTTTCCCAGGCTTTACAAAGGGCCTACGAAACCGCGCGGAGCGAATTGAGCGAACTTAATTCCAAGATTTCAGACTATTTTTTTGGGATGCGGACGATCCGCGCTTTAGGCGATCAAGCTCAAAAACTACGGTCATCCGACGAAAGAGTTGAAGCCTATTTGCAAGCCCAAAAAGGGAGTGTAAAGGTCTATTCGCTTTTTCACCCCACGTTGACCTTGGGTACTGGGCTGATGATGATCGTCCTCTGTACCCGTGGAGTAAAAGATGTTCAATCGGGGCAGTTATCGATTGGGGACTGGGTTTCATTGCTGGGATATTTGATGAGTTTCCAGCAACCCTTGGTAGAGATTTCCGATCGATGGAATTTTTTTATTAATGGTCTTACGAGTTTTACTCGAATTCATGAAACGTTAACCACTCCGACCGAATGGTCATCGGGGCCAACAGCTCCTCCGTTTGAGTCGATTCATTTTGTTCAAGTTTCTTTTGCTTATCCCAAGACACGTGGAAATGCGCTGACCGATGTTGAATTTGAGGTAAGAAAAAAACAGCGCTTAGGTTTTGTGGGTGAAAGTGGATCGGGTAAGTCCACACTCTTGCAATTGATTTACGGGTTTTACACGCCGACCTCTGGAAAACTCCTTTGGAATGGTATTGATTTTGAGCACTACTCTAAAGACTCCATTCGTCAGCAGTTGGGCGTTGTAGAGCAGTTTCCATTTTTATTTGTCGGGTCTATTCGGGAAAACATCACCCTCTTTGGAAAAACCCCCATGGATGAGCAAGATTGGGAATCTTTGGCTCTGTACTGTGGTGAAGGGTCATTGGTTTCTGAATTGGTGAAAAAACGGGACACCTTGGTGTCCGAACGGGGAGCAAATCTCTCCATGGGCGAACGGCAAATGATTTCTTTTTTAAGGTCATGGATTCAAAAACC
>JAIXVT010000135.1 GCA_027482725.1 Pseudomonadota bacterium
TGCTTTTAGGTTGGGACGATAAAGAGAGTTTTCGGTCCATTTTCCATTCGTTGATCAGCGTGCGGTTACCCGTTTGCGTGTCGATCGCTTCGATGATTTCGGGTTGATTGTAGGCTCCGCCCCCATGGGCACTAGCAACGCCAACAACAACAAGTTCCCCGTTTGGAGATTTTATGAGCGCAGGTCCGCCCGAGTCGCCGGGCAGTATTCCAGAGGCATTTTTCTCGTAAATTTCAGTAGGGATGTTTTCCGAGGTTACACCCGGATCGAAAGATCTGTATCCCGTCAGGGTTTGTTTATAGAGTGCGGTGACTAACAGGTTGGGGGAGCGGGGATCGGGCCTTGCCCCCGGAATTTTAGATATTATTTCTATGAGTGCATTAAATTCTGAATCGTTTTGGGTGGAGATCACCGACGCTATCCCCCCGTTCATCTCCAAGTGTTCGTTTTCGTTTTGAGGTGAGATCAATCCCGATCCCGCAATAATGATGTTCCGCGTGCTAGGATCTAGTGGAGTGGTCTGAATTTTCGCGATGGGCGGACTAGAGCTGCTCCAGGGACTGCATGTCAACGGCCGAACCAGAAGAAGAGCAAGATCGCTTTCCATTTCCGACGGTTGAATCATGCCTTTTTCAGTATTTTTTGATTTGTTTAAGGCGTCTTTGGAACGAGTGAGAATTCTGGCATTCACCAGCTTGTGGATTTTTTTATTTACGGCAATAAGCGTGTCGCGGCCAATGTACTGGTTTGGTTTTATCTCGACGCAGTGTCTTGCCGTGAGGATAATGTTGGCGGCAACTTGTGTCCCGGTGCATCGGAAACTTCCGTCATCTTTTTTTATCAATAAGGAAACAAGCGGAGAGTCATGGGAATTCAAGGTGTCGGAGATTGCGGGGTTGGGGTTTTCAATCGGTGCGGCATACCCGGCATGAGTTTTGTTAATTGGGGGAAGGCTTACAACGATTATTCCGAGAAGACTGATTTTTTTAATGAAATCCATTTAAATCCTCCGAGGGGGATTATTAAATGAATAATGTTAACTTATCAATAAAAATAATTTAAAAATTGGGAACGTGTTTAGGGGCCAGAATTCAGGCAGTTTTTTCAATTGCGCGGGTTTTATTTTGGGTCAGTCCGTTTAAACGCTTCGTCTGTTTGAATTTTGCAGGAGCGTGGAGGTAGTGAAGATGTTTTCCGTGGCCTGATGGCCGAGTCAACCCCTCGTGCAAGTGCGGCGGCAAAACCCATTCTCGGGCGTGTTTCCAAGATGCGTGTCCGGTCCCCGGGATGGGAAATGAATCCGGCTTCAATCAGTACGGTGGGCATATCAGCACCCAGCAGCACATGGAATAGGGCCTGTTTGATGCCACGGCTTTTCAAGTCACGAGACAACGAGAGTTGGTGGTGAATCGCACACGCCAAGTCCTGCGATGGCCCACGATTAGAGTCTAAAACCAAATCTTTCATAATGAGGGCAACGGGAGCATTAGGAGCATCTTTGGTGACTGCTGAATCTTTCAGCACCGAATTTTCAAGGTCCGCCACCCTCTTTGATGCCGCATCAGAGGCGTGGTTTAACACAAAAAGTTCCACCCCCGCGGTCTCATTTTTTAATTTTTGCGAAGCCTCGAGCGCGTTCATGTGCAGTGAAATAAAAGCCTTGGCCTGGAGTCGATTTGCCAGTGCGGTCCGATCAGCTAACGTGATGTCACGATCGTCTTCCCGTGTGAGCGCCACAGAGTACCCTCGGATAATCAATTCCCGCTTTAAATCCAGCGCTAACAACGGGCATAAATTTTTTTCATAGAGAGGAGTGCCCTGGTGGAAGACCTTCGCGCCGACATCGCTCCCTCCGTGTCCGGGATCGATAACAATCCAGTCCTTCGTATTTTTTCCCGCTGCTACCGAACCCCACGATAGTGCGGGAAGAAAAAAAAAGATAAGGCAGGTTTTACTGAACCTATTCAAACCCCGTGAGTGTTCCTTTGCGGTGTTGTGCACGATAGTTTAAGTTTAGCCGGAACCAGATATGAAAATAAAACCCGAATTTAATCGCAAAAGTCGACAAGCCTTTGCCGCGGATTTTTTTATCCGTCTCGCAGAATGGTACCGTTCAAAAGCTCGAGTTTTACCTTGGCGTACCGAGATTCATCCTTACCGCACGTGGATCTCTGAAGTCATGCTTCAGCAAACTCAGGTGGTCACGGTATTGCCGTATTTTCAGCGTTGGATGAGTGCGTTCCCCAGTGTTGAACAATTGGCTCAGTCTGAAGTTAGGCGCGTTGAACAGCTTTGGGCGGGTCTTGGCTATTATTCCCGGGCGAGAAACATCCATAGATCCGCGCAGGAAATCGTGAAATTCGGGCGCTGGCCCCAAAACGTGACCGAGTGGAGAGCACTCCCAGGGATTGGTCCTTACACCGCCGGTGCCATTGCGTCGATTGCACTCAATCAGCCCGAACCGATTGTGGATGGAAATGTGGCTCGGGTGTTTTCTCGAATCAGCAACATTCCCCAGCATCAAGCCAATCAGCCTGAAACATGGAACATGGCCAAATCCTATGTTGAGCAGGCCTATTTAGAGGGGATTGAACCACGGATTGCCAATCAAGCTCTCATGGAATTAGGAGCCACGGTGTGTATGCCTAAACAGGCATTATGCCAGGATTGTCCGGTTAAGGATTATTGTCAGGGACAAAACCGTTGGCGCGAACTGCCTGAGCCGAAAAAACGTCCCGAAACGGTAAGTGTAGAAGAAGCGCGATTTGTGATTCAAAAAGAGAATACTGTGTTTTTGGTCCAAAATGGGGTCCAAGAGTGGCGTGCGGGGCTTTGGGATTTCCCTAAAGCCCCTGACGTTGAAATAGCATTAGAAGAGTTTAAGGGCTATAAGCCGTTGATTCCGCCATGGATTCAAAAATCCGTGGTGACCCGACACAAAATCAGCACTCATGTTTTACAAATTGATCTTGGTGAAAAAAAAATCCCGGTAAAGGTAGGGGAAAATCAACTCACTGTTTTTGGTACGGGTTATCTTGGAAAATTTTTTACGACCACTGATCTTCCTGCTATTGCGTCGCCCACACGAAAAATCATTACGCGTATCATGAACCAAGAGCCGTCATTGCTCGGGATTTGATTTCATAAAGTTTCTGTAAAGCTTCTCTTGGCGTTATGGCATCGGGATCGATGGCTTGAATTTCCTCTAGGAGCGCGACCCCGGCAGGTGGAAGTTTCTCTGAATCCTCTGACTCCGTGATCGGTGCACTGAACAGGTCCATTTGCGGAGATGCTGCGCCCGAGGATTCAAACCCCGACAACAGCTTTTTTGCGCGCTCAATAACGGTTTTGGGTACACCGGCTAAACGGGCGACTTGCACTCCGAAACTTTTTTCTGCTCGGCCCGGCTGAATTTCAAATAGAAACCGCAAATTCTGACCTGATTCTTGCGCGGAAACGTGAACGTTTTTTAGTCCCGTGGTTTGACTCTCAAGCTGTGTCAGTTCGTGATAGTGGGTTGCAAACAACAAGCGACAACGGGTTTTTTCGTGTAGGTACTCCAGCGCCGACTGGGCAACACTGAGTCCATCGTAGGTTGATGTTCCGCGTCCGACTTCGTCCAAGATGACCAAAGATCGTGGGGTAGCGTGATTTAAGATGCTTGCCAGTTCGACCATTTCTACCATGAAGGTCGATTGACCTCGACCAATGGCATCTTGTGCGCCGATACGCGTGTGAATAGCGTCGATGAGCGCCAATCGCGCATACGTTGCCGGAATAGGAGCACCAGATTGCGCAAGGATAATGATGAGCGCAACTTGGCGCATGTAGGTCGATTTACCGCCCATGTTGGGTCCAGTGATGATCAGACTTCGCACTTGGTCCGATAAGTGAATGGAGTTTGGTATGAATCCGGATTTCAGTTTGGACTCCACCACAGGGTGACGCCCATTTTCAATATGCAGATCCCCTAATGAGGTCCCCGTGTTGATTTCTGGCATGCACCACGCGGGTCTATTCAGGCACTCTGCAAAACTGAGGCGTGAATCAAATATCCCTATCGATTCAGAAAGCACCGCGATGACGGACGATTTTTCTTGGGCACGGTTGAGCCAGGATTTAAACCGCTCTGCCTCAAATGCCCGCCGTTTGCTTTGGGCTTGGAGAATGTCGTCTTCGAATTTTTTAAGCTCTGTCGTCGTGAAGCGTTCAGCTCCCGTCATGGTTTGCCTTCGGATATAGTGTTCCGGAACTTTTTGTGATCCGGCGCTAGAAACCTCGATAAAATAGCCAAAAACACGATTATATTTCACTTTTAATGAAGCGATCCCGGTTTGTTCCCGTTCTTGTGCTTCAAACTCAATCATTTTCTGCTCTGCATTTTCAGAGAGGTCTATCCATCGATCAAGCTCGGCATCTAGTCCCTTACAAAAAATATTTCCATCCCGCGCATGAGGGGGCGCATCTTCTCTGAACTCTTTTAAAATGGCTTGGGTATCAGAAAGCAGATGCTCCGAGCATTTTTTCCAAACGTCCTGCAACCGAAGCGATTCAGCACAGGGAGTTTGAGTTTGTTGCAACCAAGGTTGTAGCGTGTCGAACAGCGTGTTCACACTTTCGGCCAGTGCGCGCAAGTCGCGTGGCGAAGCGACGCCTACCGATACACGCGAATTGAGTCGGTCAAGATCATAGACGGACTTTAGCTTTATTTTGGTCCCTGTAATCTGAGAGCGCTCGGCGCTCAGCGCGACGACGTGTTCTTGGACCGAGCGAATGGCTTGGGCCTCTGAAAATGGGGAAGACAACGCCGAACGCAGAGCTCGGTAGCCCATGCGCGTAGAGGGTTCGGGCAGGGTGGTGATGAGATCTTCAAAATCCAAATGGCTAAGTGTTTGGGCACTCAACACCATTCGATTTTTTGAGGCTCGGTACCGCAAGAGCTTGATGTGATTCAGGCGTTCGCGGTTTTGAGTGCCGTAGACATACTTTAACAACGCGCCCGCACTGATCAGGATTTCCGGGGAAAAATCGGGCAATCCGGATTCTAAGATATCCCATTGGTGGCATAGGATACGTTTGGCTTCGCTTAGGCTTGGCTTAGGAAGAGGCGATCGTTCAACCAACGTTTTATGTCCGTTGTGGATGCTTGTCCCTTGATTCACGTAGCTGTCCATAAGTTGATCCACAACCTGCGGAGGAGTCTTTGAATCTGTCACGATAAAGTGGGCAATATGTGCGACAAGCGTGTCTTGAAAAAGATGGGTGAGGTTTAGCGGTTCACTCACACTAAAATCCCCGGTGCTCATTTCCAAGGTGATCCAGCGGTAGAGAGAGTTTTTAGGGTCCTGCTGCACCGCCAGCGTCGCCAAATAACGTTCCTGGGGTGAGGATTCTTCAAACTGAATTGCTGGAGTGAGTGTTCGAACAATTTTCCGTTCGACTAAACCTTTGACCTGCGCGGGATCCTGCATCTGTTCTGCGACTGCGACTTTGTGGCCGGCATTCAGACACTTTTGGATGTAGTTTTGAGAGGCATGGAATGGAATTCCCGCCATCGGGATAGGACGGTCTGATTTTTTATCGCGTGCGGTCAGCACCACACCTAAAAGTGGGGCCGCAATTTCAGCATCTGGTCCGAACAGTTCATAAAAATCGCCCATTCGAAAAAAGAGAAGTGCTTCCCCGCATTGCGCTTTGAGCTCTGCGTATTGTTTCATGACCGGTGTTGTGGCTTCAAAAGGCGTTGTTTCCATGATTACGGCCTTAAAATTGCCATAAAACAAGCGATAAAACATTAAAACAATGGGTTAATCCCGACACAGGTTTAAATGAGGTCTATCTTTGCCATAATAAAAATGAGGGTGGTCGTGTTGTCGGGGGAATCTATGAAAGCCATTTATAAAAGTTTGATTGTTGTCGGATCTTTAGCGCTGTTGCCGGCGTGTAACCCGCAGGTGGTGTTTACGGCACTGTTGTCTTCGGCGAAAGACATTATTCCATCAAAGGAGGAATCTAAACCATCTGGGGCAACCTCCAATGTTATCCCTAACCCGGTGACTCCTCCGTCCGTTAATCCGGTGATTGCGTCCATGACGCGTCTCTCGCTTGGACCTCAAAACTCGTGTATTGCCTCAGGCGACGGGGTTTTTTGTTGGGGCGCATTCGCGAATAATCGCTTGGACGGTCCGGGGGTAACCGCAGTTGCAACAGGGGACTCACCAACCGGTCTTTTTCAGGGTGGATCGTCTTTAATGCGTAACGTTTTCGTTGGATCAAATTTTATTATTTCTGATCGGCTAGTAAACGGTACCACGCGCTCAAAAATTTCTGTTGGCGCTCCCATTGCGGTAAATGGCACAACGGTGCCTTTAACAGACCTCACTCATGCCTCTCAGGTCGCTTACGGTTTTAATACTAATGGAACACTCTGGGGCTTGTGCAGGATTGTTGCCGGTAGTCTTAGTTGTTTGGGGCTAAACAGTGTAGGACAAATGGGGAATGGTACAACCCAGAACCAAACTGGTTTTTCAGCGGACATTACTGGTTTTAGCTCGGATGTTCAACAAGTTGCTATGGGACTTCAGCACGTTTGTGCAATAAAAGATTTCCAACTGTTTTGTTGGGGATCTAACGAGTTTGGGCAACTCGGTGTAGGGAGTGCAGACTCTTCTTCACCTTTATTGGTTAATGGGCTTTCGAATGTAACAATGGTGAGCGCTGGTGATTACCATACGTGTGCGATTGCAAATGGCGGTGAATTGTTTTGTTGGGGTTCAAACTCAAACGGACAAATTGGGATTAACTCGCCTTATTCTCGCGAAATAACCCCAATGCGGGTGAACCTATTGACGGATGTCGATCGAGTCGCGCTTACCGCAAACTCGAGTTGTGCTCGATCCCGAGGAGAACTTTTGTGTTGGGGCGATAATGGATCAGGACAGCTCGGCCTTTTATCGACGTCGAGCACGAATAGGGTTCCGGTAGCGGTTCCCTCAACATCCGGAGTAGAAGAATTCGCCTTAGGCAGAACCCACGGTTGTCACACCATCCGGGATTCAGGACTATTAAAGGTATTTTGTTCAGGCTCCGGTAGTGATGGGCGAGCTGGCTTGCTTAGTGGAGCTCCTCGATCCCCACGGACTGAGATCACCATCAATTGGGCTGATCGACGGGATGGTTCAACGGGAACTGGTGGGGGGCTGTAATTTTGCTTGTGGCGGGAACCGATTGTAATTAGTGATCACCCACGCTAAACTCCTTCTTTCACCCGGGGCCGGATCTACACCGTTACCCCTATCGCCCAGGAGTTTTTACATGGATTCCGTTGAAAGTATAAACGGCCAACCCGCGTCTAAAAAAGTATTTATCAAAACCTTTGGCTGCCAAATGAACGTGGCCGACACCGAGCGGATGTATGCGCTCTTGGCCGAAAAAGGGCATTCACCTACAGAAAACCCCAACGATGCTGACGTGATCTTGATCAACGGTTGTAGCGTGCGTGATAAAGCCGTTCATAAGGCGGTTTCTTTTTTGGGTGAACAGCAATTTTTAAAAGTGAATGACCTTGGCCTACGCCCCGACAAAGCCCCAGTCATCGGGTTGGGGGGTTGTGTGGGACAGTTAGATAAAGGCGAAGTCTTTAAGCGCGCGCCTTACTTAGATTTTGTTTTTGGTCCCGATGCGATAGATCAGCTCCCAGAGCTTGTGGATCGCGCCGAACGTGGGGACCGTCATTTTGTTCAAGTGGAGTTTGATCCTACCCTCAGTTATTCCACTGAAACAAAAATACAAGGCGGTAAATCCGCAGCGTTTGTGAACATCATGAAAGGCTGCGACAAATACTGTACCTACTGTATTGTGCCGTACACGCGCGGACGAGAAAAATCGCGAACCATTGATGAGGTTTTGGATGATGTCGCAAAACTGGTTGCCCAAGGTGTGCGCGAAGTTACCTTACTGGGACAAAATGTTAATTCTTTCGGCAAAGGAAATCCTAATGCCAAAGCACGCGAACCTAAAGAACTGCACAATCCGATCGGCAAGGTTGGCCCTCGCGCTGGAGATGAAAATTTCAACCAGCTCTTGCATGCGATGGAAGCCGATCCGCGCTTGGCGCGTCTGAAGCGCATCCGATTTACGTCGTCCCATCCCCTTGATTTTAGTGATGAGCTAGTGTCTGCTTATGGATCCAAAGATCACGGAGGCGTATCTAAATTAGCCAAGCATTTGCATTTACCCGTGCAATCAGGATCTAACCGGGTTCTCCAAAAAATGGGCCGACACCACAAGATTGAACATTACATTGAGCAAATGAATCGCCTCAAAGCCTTATGCCCAGAAGTGGGGTTGTCCACGGACTTGATCGTAGGTTTCCCAACCGAAACCGAAGAAGAGTTTCAAGAAACGCTAAAACTCTTGGATGTTGTTGAGTTCGATAATATTTACGCTTTTGCCTATTCCCCGCGCCCTGGAACGCGCGCGTCCAAGCTCCCTGATGATGTGCCGAATGCTGTGAAAAATGACCGCTTGAATCGGTTGTTAAAACATCAGCTCAAAATCGCCGAGCGTCGTTATGCTCAGCGTGTGGGACAGGTTATGGAAGTTCTCGTGGAAGGCATGGCAAAAAATCAAAATATGATCGCCCCTGGACAAAACGGTCGAGTTTGGACCGGACGGACCACCTGCAACCGGGTTGTGAATTTTATTGATACCTCCGCGCGCAATTATGCTCACCAGTTTGTGCCGGTGAAAATTACAGCCTCAACTTCGCTATCTTTGTCAGGGACATTGGTCCATGACGCTGATTTCGCGGAGTCGCTCAGCCAAGGATCATTGCTTCAGTAGCCAAATAACGGTACAACCGTTAGCCATGAAGCCATCATCGCAGATGACCCGTTCTCCGACTCCGGCCAAAGCACCGGTGATTCCGCCTCAGCTCTTACCTTATCAGGGGATTTATCCCACCGTTCCGGATACCGTGCTCCTGGTGCCGGGCGCCGCGATCATTGGTGATGTCGTGGTGGGCGATCATTGCAGCTTTTGGTTTCATACGGCCACGCGCGGGGACGTTAATTTTATCCGCATCGGTTCGCGCACCAACATTCAAGACCACAGTATGTTGCACGTCACGCGTAAAACATCGCCGCTGATGATTGGTGATGACGTGACCGTGGGGCATCGGGTGACGTTACACGGTTGCACGATAAAAAATCGGATCTTGGTGGGGATGGGCGCAACCGTGATGGATGATGCGATCATCGAAGATGATTGTATGATTGCCGCAGGGAGTTTGGTCACTAAAGGAAAACATTTTGGTCCGGGAGTACTGATTCAGGGCGCTCCTGCCAAGGTCGTCCGTGAGCTGACCCCGGAGGAACGTGCCTTTTTACTGATCTCGTCGCAAAACTATCAGCGGGATACCGCAATCTACCTTGAAGAGTACCGTCGTTTAGGGATAATACCAGAACGCTATGAGCGATTCCGGTAACGCCTCTTTGAATCCCGACTCCAATGCTTTATCCACCACCGACGCCTCCGTTGGCCAACCGGTCGAGCCTTTATCCGAACCGCAGCCGTTTGTGCACCTCCATGTGCATTCGCATTACAGTTTTTTAACGTCGACCATCAAGGTCGATGAACTGGTCGAACAGGTTAAGAAGTTTAATCAGCCTGCTGTGGCCCTAACGGACACCAACAATATTTTTGGTGCGATAGATTTTTACTTTAAGTGTAAAGAACACGGCATCAAACCGATCATCGGTTGTGATCTGTTATATGTCCCCGATGCGACCTCAAAGACCATTTATAGTCTTGTGGTTTTGTGTAAAGACCTTACGGGATACAGGAATCTCTCACATATTTTGACCCATGCCTACGTAGAGGGTGCCAAACAGCCGTCACGGTTTCAAAATTCGGATTTTGCCAAGGGCCTTGTTGATCTCGAGACTTTGTCCCGCCACAAAGAAGGTCTTATTGTTCTCTCAAGCGGTCTACGTGGGGAAGTGGCCCAACACCTTTTGCAAGGCCAAGACGATTCTGCGATACAAACCATTCAGACGTTTAAATCACTTTTTAATGAAGATTATTATTTAGAGATTGTTGATAACGGAATTACCGAACAACGGAGCATCAATCAACGGCTTTTGGAGCTTGGGGACCGTTTAGGGGTGGAGATTGTCGGGACCAGTGAATCGGGATATTTACATCCGGATATCGCCGAAGCCCAAGAAGTTTTGCAGTGTATTCCATTGGGTCGTAATTTGGACTTTGGGCGGCCTCCGTCGTTGGTTCCTAAAGAGTTCTATCCTAAGCCGTCTAAAACGATGGCGGATCGCTTGGCGGCTTATGGGCGTGCCTATGAAAATACCCTAAAAATCGCGGAAAAATGCAACCTTTCGTTTAAGTTTAAAGACGATCAGGGGCGTGCAATTTATCATTTGCCCCAATTTCGCCCCGAAGGGATCAGCAAGACGGATGTTTTTGATGGGATTCAGTACTTCAAAGAACAGTCCCGATTAGGATTGGAGAAACGCTTTACCGAGCCCGAGTTTGCTGGGCCCGACGGGAAAAAACACTCACCTCTTTGGCCCGATTTGGAACAGCAGTACCGCGAACGACTGGAGACGGAA
>JAIXVT010000130.1 GCA_027482725.1 Pseudomonadota bacterium
AAAAGCCAACTTCCCCATTCGGCGCATGGAAACAATCCGTCCAGAAACACGAACGCCCGATGAGCCATCGGCTAAAGCTTTAGCCTCAGATAACGCATGCGTCGTAGCGTAGCGCTCGGGATACAATTCAACTCCGCGTTCTTTTAATAGATTTAGTTTATTGCGGCGGACAATTTCCTGTTCGGACAAACCTGCTTGAACCATAAGGTCGGTAGTTTACCATGAAATTCAAATTGTTCGCGGAAGCATCTCTAAAATTATATCTAAAAAAAGGTGCTTAGCCGATAGTCGTTCCAATGGAAAAATTTATAGAGGCCCACCGATGCCCCGGCTCCTTTTCCAAACTCAAGACCAGCCCCGACATAAAAGGAAGTGCTTTCCAGAAAATCTCCAAGACTTGGAACTGAAAAATGGCCATCTTGAAATGGCCATAATCCCGAAATGTTTAAATTAAAATCAACAAAGCAGTTCTGAGGAATAGGAATGTTCTTTAGCTGATTAAGATTCCAGAAGCTGTCCGCCCCTAAAAAAAAGCCCGCACCGGAATTCCCTAAACACTGGCCATAGCATAGAGCAACATAGACCTCGGCCATTTTGAACCTTGCCCCGACCGACGGCCCACCAAAGCCATAGGTCGACACCAAAAGATCACGCCCTTTTTTACCTTTAACCTGAGGTGCCAAACCCACATTGACTTGCACCCCTAAAGTGGCACCAATTTTTTTTTGAATCCTCGCAGAGGTGCCTATCGCAATGGTACTCGGGTATAAAATCGAGGTATCCCCGCGCGCAAGCATCAATCCTCTAAACACCGGGAGCAGTGCATTAACTTGTTGGTGATATTCCTCTTCAGGAATCGCTACTTTGACTCCCGTATGATTATTTAGAGCATTGCCCAGATAAATCTGCGCTTGATCAAGCGCAGATTTTACCAAAAAATCAAACTCGGCCTCGCTACTTGGAGGCACGCCAAAACAATGAATTGAAACCATAGCGAAAACAAGCGCACACCTGCTGAACCACCAAAAAAAAAGTTTTTTCACTGTCGCAAAACCCCCTAGAACGAAAACCCAGCGGCGTCAGAATCTTTCTTAAAAGTTCGCACGGTATCTAAGCTCAAAGACTCTAAAGTTTGAAACGGAGCTTCGAGCTTTGTGATGAGGTCAAAGGGAACGGTGATGATTTTGATCCCCAACTGTTCGGCCTGCAAAACATTGTAGACCTCTCGCGTAGACGCCCACAGACTCTCAATCTGATCTCCGTAGGAGGAACAGACCTCGGCAGCGGCTTTCATCACCGGCACTGGGTCATGCCCTAGATCCGCAGCACGCCCCGCAAAAACCGACACGATAGAGGGTGCACCGTTTTCCAACGCTTTGGCTGATTCTACGGTTTGCCTTACGGTATAAATCGCCGTGACATTTATTTTTACACCCTCTTGATTGAGCCGTCGCACCAGTCCAAGCGTGGATTCTCCTTGCGTGTTTTGAACAGGAATTTTGACGTAAACATTTTTTCCGAGTGCTGCAATCCGGCGTGCCTGCGTCTCCATTCCGGCAAGGTCATCTGCAAAGACCTCAAGCGATAAGGGCTTAGAATGGATAGACTTTAGGATATCCTGGCTAAATGCCAAATAATCGGTAATTCCCGCTTTTTTCATCAAGGATGGATTGGTCGTCATCCCGGAAATCAACGGGTTGGCATTCATTTTCAGAAGCGAATCTTTCTCAGCTCCGTCTGAAAAAATTTTTATTTTATACACTCGTTTTTGATTCACGTTTTCGAATGTACACGTTTTATTTTGAATCTAAATAAAAAAATGCATGCTCAAAAGGATTTCCGCCCGCCGGAGTATCTTTCATAAAAACGGTAGTGGTCACTCGGGCAACAGGAGCAAAAAACCCCCCTCCCGATTTAATGGACTCAGAAACAGAAAAATCCCCGACGGCCTGAAACGCAAGCTCAAGATCAGCATCGGCAGAGTTTTTAAAAAAATATGAAATGGCATCAAGATTAAAGCCAACTTTCTTTAACTTCTCTAAGCCCGAGACCGCTAAATGCCGATAATCCCCAGACCCTTCGGCAATCCGAAAACGTACCCTCCGAGCGCTTTGCATAGGCAAGTCCATGCCACCACCAGAGATTCGGGTCGACAAGATATCGCGCATTGTCTCTGCCACAACCTGATCTGCGCAAACCGATCCCGACGACAACCGAGAGCGACATACCCAACCCACTTCAAGCTCGGATAACCCCGAAAAAACGCCCAAATCCGCAGGAGTGTATTTTCCTGAAAGCTGTTCTCGCTGATCGGCTTCAATAAAATCGACTGCGGGATTCACCACGGGAGCGGATTGGAACTTGATCTGACGAAACACATTCTGGGGCATAAAATCCCCCACCCCGTTTCGCGAAGCTAAATGAATTTCTTTTCGTCGCCACTTCCGGACGCTGTAAACACCTGTAGATACCCACGCCGTAAATCCTTCTTTTTGAAAGTCGGTTTTAAAATTCTGCTGAGCGTACCACCCCCAGACGGGGTGAGATAAAATTCGGGCAGCACTATCTGCGTCTAGAGATTGGTCTAAAGTAATTTTAACCTCCTGATCGGACATGGCTTCGAATTTTGCCGACCACCACGAATCCCATACCGTTCGCTTTTCTACTTGAGATCGAATCGGGCTAGGATCAGCCTTCAACTCAGACAAATGCTCTAAGTATTTTTTACGCAAAAGATTTTGCCCTTCTAAATAAAGGGGCGCAGAAAGGAGAGTTTCGTCTCCAGCTCTCCAATCCGCACGCAACCGAAACGTGCTTTCTTTTCCGGTGTGCTTCCACTCACGAGTCAACATTCCGCGGGAAGTTCCCGGAACCAGGAGTCCCCCGACACACCCCAAGCTTGGCTTCAGCATCACCGTACCTTGGGCATCCCAAGGCCAAGGCGTTTCGGGCATTTCAGAGATCCAAATGGTTTTTGACTCATTTAATACAAAACCCTGCTTGGACAAAAAGAAACCCAACCCGTTAACGATAAACGTTGCCGCAAGCAATCCCAAGAACAACCATTTTTTACTCATTTCCTTGTGTTACAGTAGGGCGTTAACCGATGCAAATTGAAGAATTTTTAAAATCCGCTCACCAGTTTAAATTGGGTCACCTCGACACCGAACGCCGCCATCCCGAAACTTGGGATCTTGATCAACTTGCAAACACTGATCTTACCCATGCGGTGCGACTCCTGAAATCCATTGATCTCAACGCCCTCCAAACCCTTATCTCAGGCAGTTCCCGACTCAACGACCTTCGACACGCTATCCATAAGACACTCCAAAACAGGCATCGCATCTATCTTTCTGGTTGTGGCGCCACAGGTCGCTTGGCGCTATCGCTAGAATCCTTGTGGAGAAAACATCAGCCTGGCGTCCTTGCCGACCAAGTGATTGCTTTCATGGCAGGCGGTGACTTTGCTTTAGTCAAATCCGTCGAAAACTTTGAAGACCACCCCGAATACGGCGCAAGACAGCTTGCCGAGCTGGGATTCCAAGACGGGGATCTTTTGATAGGAATCACCGAAGGCGGGGAAACCCCTTTTGTTCTCGGCACAATCCATAAGGCGCTGGAGCTATCCCACCAGTCCCCTTGGTTTGTTGCCTGTAATCCTGCCGAACAACTGCGCTCCATTGATCGTTCAAAAGAAGTTTTGGAACATCCAAGAATTGAATCCTGGCTTATTCCTACGGGGCCAATGGCGCTTGCGGGTAGCACCCGCCTTCAAGCTGCCACAGTTCAAATGCTGGGCATAGGTACTGCTCTTTTTGATGAAATCGAGTCCTTGTTTACATTACCTGAAAAAATAGACTCAACCTTGTTTCATGCTATCGTTCCCTGGGTTGAATGGGAGTCCTCCCAATATCGAGCCAAAAAATCAGTGCTATTTGAAACTCCTGATCTTGGTATCGCGGTACTTACGGACACCACCGAGCGCAGTCCGACATTTAGTCTTACCCCTTTTGAAACAGGAAAAAATCTTTCGGACTGCTCATGGGTTTACCTCTGCATTCCCCAAGCCGAGACATCACTTGAGGCGTGGGAAATCCTTCTTCAACGAAAACCTCGGGGTTTGACTTGGGATCACATCACCACTCCATTAGATACCCAGGCGATCACAGAATTTGATTTTTCAAATTTTGGAAAACAACAACGGCTCAAACGCACCCAATCCGATCAAAGCTCCGTCCTTCACGTGCATTATCAAGATTCCACGTTTGTTTTTTGGGCGGACCGATTGCATACCGAAATTGTGGCACCTCAAGGACTCACGCCGTTACAAACTCAAGTCTTATTTAAAATGATTTTGAATATAGGATCACTTCTCATTATGGGCAGAATGGGGCGATATGAATCGAACGTAATGACATGGGTCCGCCCCAGCAATGGCAA
>JAIXVT010000306.1 GCA_027482725.1 Pseudomonadota bacterium
GTTGTCGGGAACACTTGCGGAAGGCTACCGACCTGTGAACTTTGGCTTTGGTGAAACCGCATTCCAAGTGTTTATCGCCATGGCTTCGCGTCGCTTATTCGCAGATAGGTTCTTTACCACAGACTACAATGCAAAAACCTACACTAAAGAGGGTTTGGACTGGGTTAACGACAATAACTTTAAAACCGTGCTTCTTCGAAACTATCCGCAACTGAAAGAAGCACTTTTTGGGGTGAGAAATGCGTTCAATCCTTGGAATCAAAAATAAAACCTCTATGAAAATTGGCATCACTATCTTTTTTGTATTGCTAGGATTCTTAAAACTAGCCCCCCCGAGCTTAGGGGGGGCAGATGCCCCTAGTGATCAAATCCTTATGCTCGATGCCCTAAAATCTCCGATAAATTACTCGAACTGGAATGCCACTGAAAAACGAACCTGGATTTGGAACCATGCGATTTTAACGACCGCCTACCCTCACGACAAACTCCCCCCGTTTGAAGATATCGATATCCTTGGTCTTATCCGAGGTAGCATGAACACCAAAATGGATCACCTTGATGATATCGCACCGGAAAATTGGAAAAAACCGATCCATCGCCGCGCAGTTGTCGCTCAGGTACGGTGGGTGCCTTCGCCTCACGCTCAGAAAAGATCTTGGGGGTCATTAAGTCAGGAACAACTTGGGCTCCTCCGTGCATCATTAACCTATACGCCTAAAAAACGAGGACTTGCTCCGGGTTTAGCGCTAAAAATTTTTAGAGATCAAAAACCGTCACTCGATGTTTCTCTTCTTACTGGTTTAGATTCTCACGGTCAAAACTATAATTTTTTTGAAAAGCCGTTTAGCAATTTTGTTCCTCCCTCAAAGAGTTTTGGAGCGCGGATTGTCGACCTGATTTTTAGTCGGGCCTCCCGACCAACGCAAATGATTGGATTCCAGCACTTTTCTGCAGACGATAGAAAAGTCTCTGGTTCTGGTCCCATTCAAATCTTTTTTAAATCCTCACTCCGATTTTCTCCTGAAGCGCATGACATCCGAAATGACTTTATGGGGCTTCCTATCGGTACCGAGTTGGGTGCTTTTTTCTATAGGAGCGCCGAACTCGAATCAGACTACTTGGCCTACGATTCGCCAAAATCAAAACTATTCTCACAAAGTGCAAATACCTGCATCGGATCACTTGTTTTAGAGTCCGTATTCGTCGCAAGCGAATTCGGAGACGATCGACTTTTCTTTAGGCACGAGCGCTATCAACCCGGTGTTGCATCAAAAAAATAAAATCAACAGGGAAGATTAATTCCCTTAACGTTCAAATCAGATTTATTTCCCCAAACCAAAAAAGGAGAACTTATGTCACCTGCCGTATTGAGGTTTACCCTCTGTCTGATCCTCACTTATTTCGGCACTTGTTATCCAAACGCCGATGCCTCAACGCTAAGTCTTCATGGCTCAAAAAACACGATCAACCTCCAAGAAGAAACACTTTCTGCGCTCCAGGTCATGCTAGGCGTTTATCGCGCACAGTATGCTCCAGCCGATTGGAAATACAAGTTTACGCAATGGAATTTAGATAATGAATACCAGAAGGCCATAAAAGAGGTAGGAAACGCACAAAAATCAGGAACACTCACCCTACAGAAATCGCGTGATATTTTAAAAAACTTTATCTACTCGATGCGTGACTATCACGTCAGCATTCGGTTTTTTTCGACAGGTACCGCAAGTTTACCCTTTTCGGTAAGATCCGCGGAAGGCCGGGTTTTTATCGCGTATATTGATCGCAACAAGCTCTCCCCCATTTCTTTCCCGTTTAACCTAGGCGATGAACTCCTTGAATTTGAAGGACGGCCTGTAAAAGATATATTGAAAGAACTTGAAGCCGAATTTGTTGCAAACGTTCCAGAAACCGACCAAAGCATGGCAGAAAACAGACTGACTCAACGTCGCGCCACACAGGGTAGCCTTGTCCCTCAAGGATTGGTGAGACTGAAAATTCAACCCAAGAACGCAAGCACGCCTAGAACCCTACAAATTGCATGGGAAACAACCCAAGAGTCGGTAACCTTTAAAAGTTCTGCACCGTCTCTACGACAAAGTCGTTCTTTCAAAACCAGGGATGGCATTATCGATCCGAACCTATGGATCATGTTGGGGGGTGATCACGTGAATCAAGACCTCAGTTCTTTTGAAGATCTGAATCCTTTCACCACAGGAACAAAACGTTCATTTCTGCCCGCGCTTGGGGAAAAAATCTGGGAAACAGATTCTTCAAACAGTTTTGATGCGTATATTTATCGCACAGCAAATCGTAAAATGATCGGCGTAATCCGTATTCCAACGTACAGCTTACCCGCTGCGGCCGACTACCAAAAAGCCGTTCGTGATTTCTCAGATATCATCAACCATTTTGAAAAACACACGGACGCCCTATTTATCGATCAACTAAACAACCCAGGCGGGTCGGTATTTTATTTGTACACGCTCGCATCAATGCTGTCTCCGCAATCCCTACGGACCCCAAAACACCGAATGGCGCTGATCCCGCAAGACATTCAAAACTCTGTAACAAACTTAAAAATTTTGAACAGTGTTACGGATGATGAATCCGCGCAGCGCGTGCTTGGAGTAAATTTACACGGGTATCCCGTAACGTTCCAGACCGCACAAAAAGTTAAGGCGTATTACGAGTTTTATCTGAGCCAGTGGAACGCGGGAAAAACCCTCACCGATCCGTATCATATCTCTGGAGCAGATGAGCTTACTCCTTATCCGAAAGGACAATACACCAAACCGATTACGGTACTTGTGAATGAGCTCTGTTTTTCGGGGGGTGATTTTTTCCCGGCCATCTTACAAGACAACAAGCGCGCTACCATTATTGGAGTTCGTACTTCGGGAGCTGGGGGCTATGTCCGCGACGTGCAATGGGCAAATCTGCTCGGAATAGAACGCTTCCGTGTCACCGCCTCATTAGCTGAACGCGTGGACTTAAGCCCGATCGAGAACTTAGGGGTAACGCCAGATGTGCAAATCCCCCTTTCTGCTTTCGACATGCAAAATAATTTTCTGCTCTACCGACAAAACATTAAGGCCGTGGTGGAATCGTCGGTGAAATAGTCTACTCGAAATCGACTACCCGCTCCTGGTCTCTGGCTTGGGGCGGGTTTTATTTTTGTTCATTAGGATTTGTATCGTCTGATCGGCACTCATTTTTCACGTTGAACATTAAACAAGTACAGGAAACTACCCGGTGCTTGAATGGGATGAGCGGCAATCAAACCTCCGCATCGGGGTTACGGGAATTCTAAATTATGCCCGATTCACATTTAATTCTAAGAACACTAAAGCCGTTGAGAACGATTTTTTGGCTGTACCCATCATTCGAATAGACCTTACCCAATACCTGGATAAAGCACACGCATTGGTAATACACGGGGATTTTCTGCCTTTATCAACCTCGTTTGATACCGGATTCTTCGATTTCTTCTTAGGTCTAAAACTTGAAAGATTTGAACCCGGTATACGCTTTTTTTGGGGAGGCTTTAGAGATGAAAACTCCGCCCAGACAAGCAATGCAACTTTTTTTTCGTCTGCGACGATTCGAGTGCTCTTTTAACAAATAAATATCAGGCAAATACCAGTTCACACGGTCAAAAGCCGATACTTATGGGGACGTTACGTAGTGTGGAAATTTAGAAAGTTTAATTTTCACCATGGAATTCGATAAGCCAAACCCCGCCTTAATGCCTAGAAGGTAGCAAAACTTACCTTCTCCAAACAATCTCATTTCCTCTCCACCAATTATCGTTCCGTAATGAGACCGCATCCCGTAATATATTCCATTTACAGTGCCGCTAAAACCCGAACAGGACAAAACAAACTTTCCGGAAGATCCAAAAAAGAAACCAAGGCCCACACCCTTTTCTAGACTGACCTCTCCCCCATCCGTGCACTTAAGTTTTTCGAATCTCTGAAGGAGGAAAAGGTGCGTCCCCGCTCCCTCTGAACAAA
>JAIXVT010000143.1 GCA_027482725.1 Pseudomonadota bacterium
GACCCGGTCACAGGTGTTGTCCGAAGATAAACTGTTTGCCACGTTAGACGCCACCGTGCGCGCCTTATCGCCCGACAGCCATCCGCCCATTGTGGCCGTGGATACGGTGGGGTTTATTCAGAATATTCCTACATCACTCATTGCCTCGTTTCGATCGACGCTTGAAGAGATCAACGAAGCAGATTTGATTTTGCACGTTGTTGATGCATCCAGTGATCGGGCCAAAGAACATTTTGAGACAACGCGGAAAGTGCTCGAAGAAATCGGAGCGCACGAAAAAGAAACCTTGGTGGTGCTGAACAAAGTGGACTTGTTAAAGGGTTCGGCAGCTTTTCAGGCGCGTTTGGTTTATCCCGGGGCGTTCCGTGTATCGGCTTTGGACCCCGATTTAGTGGAAAAACTCAGGACACATATTTTGACTCATTTTCAGCAACGGTTGGAAACACTTGATGTGGTGATTCCGTTTGAATCGGGCAGGGTTCAGGCGCAAATCCGGGAGTTTTCGACCGTGGTGCAAGAGCGGATTCTGGAAAAAGGAATTTTTTATCGCATCAAAATTGAGCGAAAAATCGCTGAAAAACTCAATTTGGCGCGGTACGCGGTAGCGTGAGAAAAAGGGTAGGGATCATGAGTTTTTGGAAAGTCATCATGGTTTTTGGGATACTGGCAACACAGCTAGGGGCCTATTCGTCCGCAAAAGAAATTTCCATTCCCGTGCGTTTTTTCGGAACAAAGCCGTCCATCAAAGTGGGTCTGGAAACCAAGGCTTTTGAAATCCCTGCCCAAGCGTGGATCAATCCTTTCCGCGACGGGGCGCGAATTGACGACGCTGTTTTTGAGGATTATGGCGTAAAAAATGCCCATATTCCCGGTAAGTTTTTCGGGTTTCGCATAGGAGGCGATCCCCAACCTCTCCCTCGGTTTACGTCGGCTGCTCTCGAAACCGCTTTCCCTCCGGATTTCCCCGAAAGCTGTTGTGCGGTTGATCTGGGCGCAAACGTTTGGGAGGGTGCAAGCTTGCGGTTTGAGCGGAATGGGCCGGGCATATCGGGCCACCGCGTTTGGTGGGATAAATCCCCAGCGGCAAGTCCCTTTGTTTATCCGGAAAAACAAAAAAAGCCGGATTGTTTTGTAAGTTTAAAGCAGTTGGACGATTCGGGGTGGTACGCCTTGAAAGAAAAAACCGTAACCTTGTGCGGCAGAAAAATTTTAAACACCTTGGTGGTGCCTCATTTTTACCAAAAAACCGTGGCGTTATTGTTTCTGCCCGAGCCTACGGCACGATTTAAGTCCGTCGAGATTGATTTTTTACCTCCTTCTCGTAAGGCCGTGATTGTGAGGACTGTGCCTAAAATCTCAGGGGTGAAATTTCCACTCCCCGTAGATAAAGTCAACGGTGTCAGGTCATCCCAGTTGAGTCGTGACGAACTTGCACGTATCTTGCGGGACAAATCGGATCAACCGGTTGTGATCGAAGCGCAGGGAAAACAGATCGAATTGCCCGCAAAACAGCATGATAAAGAGTGATTTATCCACCGAGCAAAGAAAGTTGGCGCGCTATCGCGTCGTGCTGGTAGAACCCAAGCATCCGGGAAACGTGGGCTCAGTTGCGCGATTATTGGAAAATTTTGATGTGGGTCCATCGTTTTGGGTTAATCCCCGCTGTCCGTTGGGATGGGACACGGTAGATCACGTGATGGCCACGGGAGGGTCGGCAGAGCGTCTCAAGCAAACCCCACAAGTGCCCGATCTGCGATCCGCGATAAACGGTGTGCATCATGTGGTCGGGTTCACCGCGCGCAAAGGTCGGGCCAGAAAAATTTCTCTGAAACTTGAAGACATTACGGCGTTGGACGGAACCATTGGTTTGGTGTTTGGCCGCGAGGACACCTGCCTCACCGCGGATGAAGCGGACTTATGCACCCACCTTTGTCGCCTCGACACCTCAGATCATTTCCCGGCATTAAATTTGTCCCATTCGGTTGCGGTAGTGCTTTCGTACCTTTACCGGGCAGAAACCCAATCGCGCCACGGGCACCACACGTTGGCAACAGTGGATCAGCTCCTTCCCCTGTGGGGGCATCTGCGGGAGACCCTGATTGCTGTGGGTCTTGATCGAGGAAATAATCCTGAACACATGCAAATACGGCTTCAAAAAATTCTCTCTCGTGCTCAATTGAGCCGTCAGGACGTAGCGCTCCTGAGGGGCTTTTTAAATAAGGCAGGCCGGGGAGGGCAATAAAAGAGGGCGCATCAAAAAAATGGCCCGACAGCCCTTTTATGGGGTGGGGCAGAAAGGGGTATGAAAAACTGGATTAATGTGGTATGGTATTGGCGTGTTATCCCTTATTTTTGTTGTGGTCAGTGCCCTTGTTCCCCCCCTTTTTGCGCAGGACGATGTCTACGCACGGGACGATGCTCCCGTGTCCTTTAGCTGGGTGTCGGGTTGGAAAAAAATCCCGGATCAGTCGGTATTCTTTTTTAAGCAAAATGAGTCGGCGGGCAGAGTGGATTTCGTTTTTTTTATACGGTCCCAAGACGAACTGGGGTCCCGTTTGGATCTCGATACAAACGCATTGATGTCCGTTCCGCAAAGTAGTCGGCTCAAACGCATCAGAGATGCCATCCTTGATCAACATGAGGGACGGTCCGCTGATTGCGAAAAAGTGGCTGACATCGATGTTTGTGTGTCCTGGGTTCAGGTTTATTTCCCGGAAAATTTGGGGCTGCAAGCTACAGGGGAACTTTATGGTTACCTCAGTAGATCTGATCTTGAAGACTTGGTCATAGGTTACAAAAACAGGCTCGAAGAGCGTGACCGTAAAAAAAAAGAAAACCGAAAATCAGAAAAAAAAGATAAAGAAGTCGACGAAGCGTTCAAGAACATCAAACACTATTTCGGTGACCGGTATCCCCTACCGGTGCAACACACGTCTCTCCGATTGGAGAAAAAATTTGACTACCCCATTGTGGCATCCCTTTCTCAAGGAAGTGCGGTGTCGTCGCCACAAATTCTCCTCGGGATTACGGATCGTTATATTTTTTACAATGACTTGATTCAACAAAAAAATAACGCTGAACCCGAGTTACACCAGGGGAGGGTAGGGTTGCTTCCTTTGGGGTTATCGATCACCGATTTCAGGATTCTTGCGCCTTTGCTTAATCCGTTTTTGGGCGGATCGGGAGTGTCACGACTTTCGTTTTTGGCTCAGCAACAGTTTTTGAAGCTCCGGTACCATTTTGATTCTAAAGATATTCGTACGTTAACTCGGGCTTTTGCGCACGGATTGAAATGGGATCTCCACACCGCTGGACGTGATGTTTTAGGGGAGCATTTCATCTTTCTGGTTGTCGGAGCAAATTATGGAGTGGGGAAAGTGAGTTTTGACCCGTCTGTCGGGGTTGTCTCAAGCTTGCAGGGGAATCTTGCGAATTCACAGGTTTTTACGGTGAGTGTAGGAGGGGGTCTAGTTGCAACGACACTCCAAGCCATCAAACCTGACGATGTGAATTATCCCAATTTTAAATTCTACTCTAGGGCGGTAAATTCAGGTCTATCGACGACGTATGGTCCCGCGCTTTGGTGGAGCGGCGAATGGGCTAAAACCCAACAAATTCACACCAAAAAATTTGATCCGGATCTTCGAGTAATGGGCAAAGTCGGGCACACGGTGGGTTCTACCGGGGGTGCGGGCGGAAATCTCGTTTTTGGACGGCTCGAGGCTCAGGCCCTCCAAAGATTATCGGAACGCCTTAAATTAGGGATCTTCGTCGAAGTTCACCTGGCGCAACTTTACGGTTCCCAGGGTGTAAAGGAACTCAGAAACTCCGCTAAAGAAATAGAATCTCGGTATGGCAACACCCAGGTTCCTTCGGCTGATTCGGATATCGGCGTCAGTGATCAGGTCGGGGGCTTGACCCTGATTTATTTGGTTCGGCCTTCACGATGAATCCTGTTTTTTCCCCAAACACTGAATCTGGTTTTTGACCACCCGTTGGATGACATCATAATCAAACCCCAAGGCCGCAAGCTTGCGGGTGCACTTTTCTCGGAGTTTGTGCGTGTCGATTTCTGCGGGGGATTCCGTCTCAAATCGACGTAAAAATTTTTGAATCACGTCGTTCGCCCGTTCTTCAGATTCATTTTTCGGTTCTACGCTGAATTCTTGCGCTACATTTGCGGCCACACCTTTTTGCAGTAATCCCATTCGGATGGCGCGTGGACCTTTGCCTCTGCGCTTTAAATCGCGTGTCAGGATATCGGAGTAGCGCTGGTCGTCCACGAGCTTTAATTCTTCCAAACGGTCCAACACCGCAACAATAGTCGAATCGTCTTGATCTGGAAATTTACGACGCAAATACAAGGTCAAACGGTGCCGCGTCGTCTCGCGGCGGGACAGGTAATGAAGCGCAAGCTTTTTTATCGCTTCAAAATCCCCGTTCAAGGCCGTTCCCTCCGTGCGGAGCATGAAACACCCGCTGTAAATTCCATACCTGATTTTCCTGAACAGCTAAACCTACCAGCTGGCTTGGATTATCGCCTTCGGCAAGCAGCGAATAATGGGCGCTTCCCGCAAAATTCATAAAATCACGACTTTCTAAAACATTCTGAATCGTGCGCACCCGTCCCAGTCTAAAGTCCCGGGTTACCGGAGCGCTGAGGAGAAACGTATTTTGCTGGCGCACCCAACTCTCTAAATCGACAAAAAGCGGCTCGGTTAATGGCTTGTCCTCCGGCAATAGCAAGCCATTTTTTTTCGTGCGCCTCAAGCCGACCAGATGCCCCGTTGTTCCCGCTCTTTTTGCAAGATCTTCAGCCAAAACACGGACGTATGTCCCTGATTCACAGGTGACTTTGAACGTGACTTCCGTCGGAGTTACCGAAAGTACAAAGAGTTGGTGAATCTTTTTTATGTTCAGCCGATCAGGGGGCTTTACTCCCTGGCGCGCAAGCGTGTGAAACCTTACTCCGTCTTGTTTTTTGGACGAATAGTCAGGTGCGCGTTGCAGATAGTCTTGGCCAATAAACGTTTGCGCAACATTTTGCCAGTGCTCATGGGCTACGGTATCCGAACTGAACTCGGTCACGCTACGAACAGTATCGGGAAGGACGTCCCCCGTCAGGTCCCCGGTGGTGGTTTGAAAACCCAGGCGCAAGTTTGCGACATAAGTCTTATCCGCGTGCAAAAACAGATCACTCAGTTTTGTCGCATGTCCCACCAAGACCACCAAAACTCCGGTGGCAAAGGGATCCAAAGTCCCCCCGTGGCCGATTTTGGTGTTTTTAGGAAGCTTGCGCTTGATCTCCCGAACGACGTCTGTGGACCCCATTCCTGCGGCTTTATCGACGATATAAAACCCATCTTGGGCATACCCGATCGGCGGTGTGGATTGATCGCGCATTGGGGGGAGTGGTGGGCGGGTTAATCCGACTCCGGTGTAGGTTTGGCCGGCGTAATTTGCTTGAGCAACTCGTTGA
>JAIXVT010000307.1 GCA_027482725.1 Pseudomonadota bacterium
GATTCAGGTTTCATCACCCATGTCGCCTTATGATCTTGAAGACCTGATGGATAAAGACATTAAATCTTCACACGAAGAAGAGCATCACGTTCCGCATACGATTTCCAAAATCGGGGATGCGATGCCGGGATTGGGGATCGTTGCCGCGGTTTTGGGGGTCGTGATCACAATGGGTAAGTTGTCCGAAGGTAAAGAAGCCATCGGTCAATCGGTTGCGGCGGCGCTCGTCGGTACGTTTATCGGGATTTTGATTTCTTACGGTTTTATGCAACCTCTTGCTGCAAAAATTGAAAGCGATATTGCCGAAGCAGGAAAATACGTCGATGTATGTAAATGTGCGATTTTGGCTTTGGCGAAAGAATGTGCGCCCAAAGTATGCGTGGAGTTTGGTCGTCGGTCTATTCCTCCGGGAGTTCGTCCGTCGTTTGAAGAAATCGATAAGGCAACATCAAACGCAAAAGCGGCATAAAGACTACGGAATAAACCATGGCGAACGATAAAGAAAAAAAAGGCGTGACCATCGTGATCAAAAAAGTGCAGGGCGGTGCGGCCGGTGCACACGGTGGAGCATGGAAAGTGGCTTATGCCGATTTCGTGACCGCGATGATGGCCTTTTTTATGGTGATGTGGTTGATGGGTGCAGACGAAGAAACCAAAGCTTCGATCAGCCACTACTTCAATCACCCCAACACGCCTTACGATAAAGGGCGTGATCCTATGTCGGAAACCGCTAGTCCTTTGGGGGAAAAATTAGGGCAAGGGGACACCATCTTGAAAGGGGCCGACGGGGCTGTGCCGGAAGATATGGTTAAAGAACCGATGCGGGACCTCAAAGAAGAGCTGAACGATAAGTTTGGCGAACAGGTCTTTGGACTTGAGGTCGATAGCGATGTCGATTCGCTGAAGTTTTCTATGCTCGGTGATGAAATTTTTGAAGAGGGATCTGCTGATATTCGTGCAGATGCCAAACCGCGCCTAGACCGATTGGCAGAAATGTTTAAAAAGGTTCAGGGCAACGTATTGATTGAAGGTCACTTGGAATCACGGCCTTTAGTTTCTGGAGAGGACCCGTATCTATTTAGCACCCAACGCGCAGTTGCGGTGATGAATTACTTTGTCAAAATGCATCGCATGCCCGAAGAGCGGTTTTGCCCCCGTGGCGTAGCCTCACGTCGGGCCTACGCGTCACGATCTCCCGCTGGACAAGACCCGCGCAATCAACGGGTAGAGTTTACCGTTGCGCGTGATAACGGCTGCGGAGAATAGCGATCGTGCGGCTTTAGGTTGCCGATTTCCTAAAAAAAACATACTTTAACAACTTGTGGGGTGACCTGCCCGAATGGCTAAGGGGACAGTTTGCAAAACTGTTTTGTGCCGGTTCGAGTCCGGCGGTCACCTCCAATTTTCTTCATTTTTGGTCGTCTCGCCATTCCTCTTATTTAAAAAACTCGATTCAACACTTTCAACTTTTTATGTTGTCAAAGCGACAACCCCCCGTGTTAGCCTGCGTATCAATTTATTGCGTTAAGGGAACATTCACTTATCTCGGGGGGGATCACACGTGAAACCATCAGTAAGCTCAAGTCGGTCTATTCATTTTCTTTCCGTTATGGCGTTTGGGGTGAGCCTTTTTGGCGCAACCACACAAGCGCTACCCTTGCCATCACCACAAAACGCACGCGAAGCAAAGCGGTATTCGAATGCTGTCCAAAATACTGTGAGGGCCTTAGGTCAGGCCAGTTCGGGCGCTCGGGGTTCAACAGCCCTTGATTTTCGATCTGAGTTTTTACGAGAGTCTGAAAACTTTAACGGGATTGTAAAACTGTCCAACTGCTCGGGTGCCCTGATTGATTTCGATTTTTCTCGCTCCACGGATTCGGCGATGATTCTAACAAACGGTCATTGTGAGACTTCGGGGTTCATTCCCGCGGGTGTTGCGTATGTAAACAAGTCATCACAGCGCGCGGATTTTTCATTTTACAACAACGTTCGGCAAGCCAAAAAAATCTCGGGACTCCGTGCGGAAAAAATCATTTATGCCACGATGACCAAGACGGATATGGCGATTTATAAATTGAACCGCAATTATGACCAGATCTTTAAAGCGACAGGCGCTAGGCCTTTTCGCCTCAGTCGCGAGAGTGCAAAAGTCGGAACAGAAATTCAAATTTTTTCAGGCTACTGGAATCGTGCCTACGCGTGCCGCATTGACGCCGAGGTGGAAGGCTTAAAAGAGGACCAATGGTTTTGGTCTAAATCCCTGCGCTACAGCGAACCCGGATGCGACACCATTGGCGGGACATCGGGAAGCCCTATTCTCCAACGGGGAACACGGAACGTGGTCGGCATTAACAATACGGGAAACGAGGGGGGAGCACCGTGTTCACTCAATAACCCATGTGAAACCGATGCTTTCGGAAACGTTCGCACCGCAATTCGTGGCGCAAGTTATGGCCAACATGTGTCTTGGATGTACACGTGCTTGAATCCTAAAAATGAATTTGATTTGGAAGTACCGGGCTGTTTGTTAAAGTTCTAAACCCAAA
>JAIXVT010000005.1 GCA_027482725.1 Pseudomonadota bacterium
GAGTTTGCTGTCCCGCACGTCGTTCCAAGGAGAGCAAAAATGAGAGTGGTCTTGACCCGAGGAGTTGAGCAATAAGCATTCGGGATCCGGCAGCACCACTGCTCCCACCGTCACAGGTCCGTACAAACAGCCCCGGCCAACCTCATCTAGTCCCACAATCATCCGAGACGAAAAAAAACCTGCGTCACGTTCCACTTCAATTCCGGGGAACACTGAGCGCAGGTTTTTCATAAAATGAAATGAACTTCCCTAAAAGGGTTAGTTCTTTGCGGCTTTTGCAGCAGCAGACGCCGTAGCAGCAGCGTTAGATTGAACATCACGATCAATTTTTGCCGCACGCCCTTCAAGTCCACGGAGGTAATAAAGTTTAGACCGACGGACTTTACCGCGTTGAACCACGTCAACTTTGGAAACAACCGGCGAAGACTCTAGAAAAATACGCTCTACTCCGACACCATGTGAAATCTTGCGCACGGTAAAGCTTTTTCCTGCGGTGCGGTTTGAGCGCTTGATCACGGTTCCTTCGAACACTTGAACGCGTTCTTTTTCGCCCTCTTTGATTTTTACATGAACTTTAATCGTGTCTCCTGAAGAAAACTCCGGGAGGTCGCTGCGCATAACGGTTTGGTCGACTTGATCGACGTATGCACCCAAGTTATGTGAATTGTCGTAATTGCCTTTTGTTCTATTTTTGGGTTTTACCAGTTTTTGTGCCATGAATTTACCTCAAACTTTTGTCGTAAGTTTTTAAACTACCTGAAATGCCCTTAAATTGCCAAATCAAAATCCTAAAGTTTCTCTCAAAATTCAGCGGGAAAATCAACTTTTTTTATTAAATACTCCACTTAAAGTCCAATGGAATTGCGCACGACCCAAAAAACACAGCCTTACTCAACCCCAAACAATCGATCTAAAATAACAGCTCCTGCAGCCCGTACCGACAAATGATTGTACCCATCGCCCCCCTCCGGACCATAAATGGGAGCCATGAAGGTATCCACGTGGAAAAAAAACTCCGGCGCAATCCCCCACCCCGTCCCAAGGACAATCATCTTTATAGGACGCTGAGCGATTTTCATCTCTGTTTCGGTACACGAATCGTGGGACACCGGATCGTTAGCCCAGCGCTTCTTGAGCATGGCACCCGTGACTTGTCCGGGCAAGGTGCGCGCATCCGGCATCACAACATCAATCTGATCTCGAGCATAATGGGCCAAGACGTCTTCAAAAGTTTTTTCGAGACGCAAACGCGACAGCGCTTCGTAGCGGTCAGGATGCCAATCCCGAGACCGCTCCCGCCCCCAGTGCTCCAACATGCGCTCCAAAATCCGGTGTTGTTCCAAGACAGGCGTAACGACGTAGTAGTTTTCGCACGCATAGGTCCGCGCAGTACGGGATAGGTCATGGATGTCCATGTTGGTCACTGATGTCGCGATAAGCTCGCCCTTACGATTGGTAACGGGATAGTGCAAAAGAACCAATAGGCGTCTGAGGGCGGAATCACTCATGCGTCTCACTCCCCTCAATAGCGCTCCATTTTTGCCACAAATCAGGGCGCTTGCGCTTGGTCCGCTCATGGCGCTGATCTTCCCGCCACGCTTCAATTCTTTTGTGATGTCCGGAACGAAGCACTTCGGGGACGCCCTGCTCTAAAAAAGTTTGAGGCTTGGTGTATTGGGGATACTTTAAAAGCCCGTCAGAGAGGGAGTCTTTCTCTACACTGTCCGCAGTTTTTACTACTCCGGGAATAAATCGCGATAAAACGTCCACCATAACAAGAGCTGCGTACTCACCGCCTGACAACACATAGTCGCCAAGCGACCATTCCTCATCCACACAGAGATCAATAAACCTTTCGTCTACACCCTCATAATGACCACAAACAAACAATACCCCCCGGGTTTTGTGAACCGTCGTCTGCGCCACGGATTGCGAAAATAATTTCCCCTGCGGGGACAACAACACCGTTTTTAATCCTTGAGCGAGGAACTCCCGTCGCAAATCTTGGTGCTCTTTTAGCGTCTCGACGGGTGCTAAATTCTGCGCTGCATTCTGAACTGCATTTTGACATTGCCCCGAGCCAAGAGCGCTCAGCATTTGCGTAGCAGCAAACACCCAAGCACGGTGCATCACATCTACTTTCAACAACATCCCCGCCCCACCACCGTACACCGTGTCGTCGACCGAGGCATGGACATCGGTAGCAAAGTCACGAAGTTGAATGCAATCCACTCGGACAAGAGTTTTTTTTTGCGCTTTTTGAAGGAGAGAAAAATCCAGCCCCTGACGCACCACTTCGGGAAACAGGGTAAGAATTGAGAACACGTAAGGATGCTGAGGATGAGGTGTATCCATAACAGATAAAAAAAACGCCCAAGGTTATGACTCTCAGGAATCGAACCTTAGGCGAGATTTAGTTTTAAGTGAGTAAAACCGACTTAAGCTTTCACGAGCTTTACGATTTCAGACACGGTATCCGTCATTTGAGCCCCGCGAGAAATCCAAGCTTGTAATTTTTCCGCATCGATCTGTACTTTATTTGACCCTTTTTCTGCCTTTGGAAAATACATTCCAATACGATCCAAATACTCGCCGTCGCGTGTTGCTGTAGAATTTGCCGCAACAATCACATAAACGGGACGTTTTTTTGCACCATGACGCTGTAATCGAATTTTAACCATATTGACTTAACTCCTTCAGGACTAAACTTTTTTTTGTGAACCGTTAGAGTAGCAATGAGGGTATCGAGCGTCAAGAGTCCGCTCGTCCAAAGTATAAATATCTCAAACCCAAGCCCCAACCCTCGCTCTATAAAAATCAATAGTTTCTATTTAAAATACCGCGTTAGTGCTTGGGCTTTCCGTCAAACGTCCCAAACACGTAATC
>JAIXVT010000078.1 GCA_027482725.1 Pseudomonadota bacterium
ATCAATGCGGGGTAAGTCGACGATTTACCTTCAAATCGCTGGAAACCAACATTAAAAACGCTCTCACCTTCATGAGCTTCCCCGAGGCCGAGTGGCTGGCACTCAGAACCACAAACCCGATTGAGCGGCTTAACAAGGAGTTTAAACGCAGGACAAAAACGATGGAGATCATCGCTGGGGAAAAATCTTGCTATAGCCTGCTTGCTGTTGTATCTATCCGGATGGAAGCGTATTGGAAAAAGCACCCCATCGCTTTCCAGAAACGGCTGCCTTGGTTCAAGGCCCCGGCTGAATTTACACAATAAATTTTACGCTACCGAGTCGTGTTTATGAACTCTGTTGTGATTCAAGAGCTTCAGACTATAAAAAAGAAGGCACCTGATCCGGTGGGGTATGTATTTCTCTCGTCAAAGGGAAAAGCTTATAACCCAGATCACTTTAGTGAGAGGTACATGAAGACGCTCACCCATCTGGCTGGGGTCAGGCCCCTTCACTTTCATTGTTTAAGGCATACCTATGCTAGTCATTTTATTATGAGTGGCGTAGGCGATATTGTGACCCTTCAAAAAACTCTAGGTCATGCTGATCTCAAGATGACATTGAGGTACTCACACCTTTCTGAAGAGCATCGCAAGCGTGCGGCTGAAATAGTGAGCTTTAAAGCACCCGAAAAAGTGCAGAGCCCATTTTTAGACCTTTTGCCGGGCGGTTTGGAGGAAAGTTCAATGAAAGTAGGGACTTAAGAAATGATGGCGGAGGGGGAGGGATTTGAACCCCCGAGTAGGTTACCCCACTGCCGGTTTTCAAAACCGGTGCAATCGACCACTCTGCCACCCCTCCGTAAATGAGTGGACTTTTTATGAAATTGTGAAACCCCTATTGTAGCGGAGTCGCAGTTGTTGTCAATCACTCCGATGCTGGGAAAAGTGCAACCCTTCAACCCTTATAATAAACTTCCTGGTGAATTGCGGATTTCTGAACCCCGTTTTCCATCAAAAAAGTTTTAAGTTCGTCGATCATCGCACCCGATCCGCACAAATAGAAATCGGTGCCCGGCAAGTTGATCTTTCCTTGCGCTAAATCCGCTTTGAACTTTTCGGTGATTCTTCCTGCGGTTTCGCCAGCTTGGAGTACGGACGGCTCACGTGACAATGCTATCTGAAAACGATCACCTAGTGCCTGAGAAAGTTCTTCACGATAAAAAACATCAGCTCGGGTACGGACCCCAAAGTAAATCCGCGAACGTTCACACGCGGGAAAGCTCTGGCTGGCGATCATGGCACGGAACGGCGCAAGCCCCGTACCGGTAGCAAAAAAAACCACATCGCGGTCTTGCGCGGTTTTAAACACAAAATCCCCAAACGGAGCCATGCCTGAAAAGGCTTGGCCGACGGCCATGTCGGCCAAATAGTTGGACCCTGGTCCACCAGGTACTATTTTTACGCAAAGTTGGAATGTGGGCCCAAGGTCGGGTGACGAAGCGATAGAGTACGCGCGTCGAAGATCGCGTCCTCCGGGACCCGCCCCCGGAATAAGGATGCTGATGAATTGTCCAGCGACCCAAGAAAACTGTGGCTCAGGCTGGTAAACGAGCTCAGTAACATCCGTTGTGAGCGATGTTTTTTGGATGAGTTTTGCTGCCACGGTTACGGCTTTAGTTGTCATCATAAACGCAATTATGCCATGGCCGTTAGCGTTGGAGTACTGTTCAATCCGAAAGCGCTGGAGTGATTTTTGGGGGAGTGCGCCTCAAATAGGTTTGGGCCAAAATCTGGGATGATCTCGTACCCGAACCGGCGGTGAAGGGCTTGCTTGAGGGGTTCCCAAAAAAGGCCAGATTTTTCTTGTAGTGCTTGCTGGGCAACCCACATCCCAAAATACCGTCGAGTTTTTTGCCCAAGTTCTGTCTGGTGGAACGGTTGGGGTTCAAAACGGGGTGGGCTCGGGGTAGGACTCTAGAAAAGAATCGACCCACGCTTTTCTCTATTGCTGAAGTTTGAACTCAGGGGATTCCAAAAAAGACTGTTCAATGAAGACCAGCCTGTAAATTGGGGAAAATTAATGCTTTTTGTTGAAGCGTGGGTTTGTTTATCGTGTTGAGAGGAATTTGTGGTAGATCCTAAAACGATGAACGCCACTTTTTTTTGTGTTCTCCTCTCAGCAGGAGGACTTGTTTCTCAATCAGAACACCAATCAAAATTTGGTATCAAAGTGTGCTCGACCGAAAGTTTTGACGAGGCCTTATATTTAGGATCGTTGATGGAACCAGGGCTGATCCAGCTTTCTTGCCCTTCGGATAAGGCAAAATTAGATATTATTGACCTTAATTCTTCCCGGCATTCTTCTCGACCCAGTCAAAAGAATTGTATCGCATTTACGAGCCTCACAGACGAAGGTCGGTTAAATGAAGCCATGGCAAGCTGCATTGCTGTGCAGCGGGGCACCGGTGCGACTTTTGATCAGGCGGTCCGGTCTGTTACCAAGTCGCTCAATGATTCCTGTGTACCGAAATATTAGGTCGGCGTTGTTTCCCTTCTTCGGTTAAACTCCTCCCATGTTCGGATTATCTGCAGGTCATCTTTTAATCGTTTCTGTTGTGGTGCTTTTATTTTTTGGGCGTCGGTTGCCGGAGTTGGGTTCGGCGTTGGGACGCGGTATTCATGCGTTCAAAAAGGGCCTTGAAGGTCAGGGTCAAAATACCAATGAACGCATTGAGCATAAAGATTCAAAACCCACGCATCGCGACTCGTAACTCCATTTTTTCATGACAGATTTTTTGCCCAAGCACCTTTCGCAGTACGTTACGGTTCAGGAATACGATCAGTACACGTCCATTGATCATGCGGTATGGCGTTTTATCCTTCGGATTTCAGTAGAATTTTTTAAAACAGAAGCACATCCCCTTTACTTACGTGGTATTGCGGAAACGGGTATGGCAATTGATCGCATCCCTCGCATCAGTGAAATGGATGCAGCACTCAAAAAATTTGGTTGGCGTGCTGTTGCGATTAACGGTTTCATTCCCCCGAGTATTTTTTTGGAATTCCAAGCGCGCAAGATTCTCGCGATTGCATGTGATATTCGGCAGATTGAGAACTTGGGATACACCCCATCCCCGGACATCGTACACGAAGCCGCAGGCCATGCGCCCATTGTCGCAGACCCCGAGTACCGGGCGTATTTAGAAGCGTATGGAGAAGCCGCAAGTAAAGCGATCATGAGTCGCTAAGATTTAACTTTATATCAGGCTATTTTTGAACTTTCCGAAATCAAGGAGCGTCCCGACGCGAGCCCGCACGAAATTGAGTTGGCTCAGAAAAAATTTGAAGTGGCTTCACAAAATTTGGGCGACCCATCAGAAGCGGCTTTATTGACCCGGATGGCGTGGTGGACCACCGAGTATGGATTGATTGCGCATCCCCAGGGGTCAAAAATTTATGGCGCAGGTTTGTTGTCAAGCGTCAGTGAGAGTTTTCACTGCATGTCGCCGTCGGTTAAAAAGATTCCCTTCTCTCTTCAATGTGTAGAACAGGCGTATGATATCACCCGTCCACAGCCACAGCTTTTTGTCTGTGAAAGCTTTAAACAGCTGACTCAGGCTTTGCACGACTATACTCAAACGATGGCTTTCCGTAGGGGAGGAGACGGCGCTCTCCAAGTCGCAAAAAAAGCTGGAACTGTGGTGACCGTTCAATTTAAGGGCGGGATTTGGGTGTCCGGTGTGGTGAGTGGGTATGACGCAGAATCCGTTTTGTTTTCAGAAATTACACAAATACATGAATCACTTGCCGTTTACGATTCTGTGAATGAACACCGAAAAATCCCAAGATCATCTGATGTGATTTCTGTTTACGGCGGTCCTTTTGATCGAGAACGCGAAGCCCCTTCCCATCCCCAAGTGAAAAATCATCGGAGTAACCGAGTTCCCGGAAAGATGGATCTTGAACGAGTTTATGCTTTTATTCGAAGTTGTCGCCAATCCGAAAGTATTCCTAGTCGCGAGGAGCTGCTGGAGCAAAGTCTACTTCTCAGTCAAAACTACAGGGAAGACTGGTTATCTCGTTTAGAGTTGCTGGAGTTGCTTGCACTTTATGCTCCACAAGAAGAGCGGATGATTTCTGCATTAAAGAAAGAAATCTCAGCCATTAAGTCGAGACTATTGTTTCAAGGGCGACGCGACGTTGTGCTGATGATTGATCGGGGGTTAGAGCTTGTTCCTAACAAAAAAGAAAAAA
>JAIXVT010000044.1 GCA_027482725.1 Pseudomonadota bacterium
AAGAATCTCATACCCGATAAATTTGATCAACAAAAATATTAAGAAAACTTTATTTTTTTTAAAAATTTCTAGGTTCCCTTTTTTCCGCTTTAAATTCAAAGTGTTAGGGTGAAACCCACCCTCAGCATCGTGATCCCCGCTTTTAACGAAGCCTCACGCCTCCCCCGGACATTCCAACTGATCCATGACGCGTTAGGGGGTGTCTTTGGCGACACACGGGGCACACCTGTTCGGATTATTGAAATTCTCGTTGTAGATGACGGCTCCACGGACTCCACGTCGCGGCTCACGCTCCAAGCCCAAACTCGGATTCCTGAACTGCGGTGCTTTACCTTGCCTCAAAACGTGGGCAAGGGTGGCGCTATTCATGCCGGGGCTTTAGCTGCGACGGGTGAATGGGTACTGGTGGCCGATGCCGACTCCGCAACACCCTGGCAAGAGTTTCTAAAGCTCTGGGAACACCATAACCACAATGATGTGATCATCGGGTCACGTGCCAGCAAGTCCAGCGACATTCGTGTCCGACAATCGTTTGTGCGTGAGCACATGGGTAAAACATTTAATTTGCTGGTGCGGTTCATTACGGGATTACGTTTTCGGGACACCCAGTGCGGATTCAAATTGTTTCATCGTGCTCCGTGTCTTCAGTTTTGGCCCCAACTCAAGATCAAACGCTTTGCATGGGACGTGGAGTTCTTGATGCTTGCGCAGAAACAAGGCTTGCGCCTTTGCGATGTTCCCATCGCTTGGGAACATCAAGAGGAATCTAAAGTCCATCCCATCCGTGATGCCTCTGAAATGTTGGCACAAATCCTCAGACTCAGGTTACGCATTGACTTTCCGTTTTGGCAGATCACCGCATTCCTCCTTTGGGGCTTGCTTGCGGCGACCGCCCTCAAGCTCCCCACTTTTGATCTCGACGAATCCCTTTATTTGCGAGCAAGCATCGAGGCAAAGCTTTCGGGGTCATATCTGAAGCCGTCTTGGGACGGTGTCCCGCTCAATCACAAGCCTCCCTTTTTTTACGGGCTGATCCTTTGGGCAAGCCAGATCCTAAACGAATCTCCCCAAACCATTTCTGCCTTTGCAGCGCGACTCCCTAACTTTTTTGCGACATTAGGGTTGTTTTTGGTCTTGGGTTGGCGCGGGATTTTCGGGTTTTTATCGGTGCCGTTTTTGGTGGCCACATCGCTTGCGGTGATTTTTGATCCCATTCAAACCTTATTTTTATTGATCGCAGCACGCGTCTGGATTCAAGCGCGTGCCACGTGGGTATCTGCATCTGTGTTTGGCGGACTTGTAGCTTGCGCAACTTTGTTTAAAGGACTTAATGGATTCATTATCCCAGCACTGGGGTTTGGATTCGCGGTTTTGGTCGAATGGGCAAAACGAAAACGCATCCCCACCTCAAAGATCGCTTGGGGGGTACTGGCCGGGTTAGTTGCCGCAAGCTTGAGCGCGCTTGGCTTTTTAGGTCTCCATCACGCGATGGGTTCAGGGTTTACCGAGGAGTTTTTTTGGGTGCACCATTTTTCCCGTGCAGCAGAACCCATGGAAGGCCATGGCGGATCCCCTTTGTTACCCTTGATCTTTTTCATTCTGGGTCTGGGCCCATTGTGGTTTTCGGTGCGGACGCGAATCTTGGCTCAAGTAGAACTACTGAGCTTGATTGCGGCAACATTGGTGCTTTTCACACTTACCCGCACGCTTCTGCCTCACTACCTTTGGCCCGCCTGGGTTTTTATGATTTTAGCTGTGGCGAAATCAAGTGCGCCGCCCCGTGCAGCAACGGACAAACCCGTCTTGTCACCGTATCCTTTGGCTTGGCGTGGTTTCATTTTTTTTGTGGCCGCGCCCCTGGTCATTGCGGGATTGGTTTTTCCTTGGATCTCGATCCACCAACTTGGCAATCTACTCCACGATCTATTCCACAACGAGCGCGGAACCACGCTCCTCCAGGGCGTTACGGCGCTCCCTCCGGGGGGAAGATTATTCTCCGTAGCTCTGGGGCTTACGCTTCTTTTTCTATTTTTCCAAAGGAAAAAATCCCCGCTCACCTTACCCCAGATCGCTACGATCAACTTACTTTCGCTGAACGCTTTGATCGGTACTCTTTTACCCTTGGCCTTACAAGTTTACGTCTACCCGATTCAACACATGGCTCGCCAGGCACGTGATCACCTTTATCCCGGAGCGTGCCTACAATTTTCGGGCCCCTATTCCCCAAGCTTTAGCCTAGCGTTAGGGAACGGAATTGCGCATAACAAGTGCCAAGGCAACCACACTCATTTAATTGTTCCTACATGGAAGCTTAAGGAATGTGACGAACTGGGGGCGGAAAAAATTTCTTCCGCAGGCTGGCTTCACCTTTGCGTAAAGCCCCAAAAAATAAAACCCCAAGACCAAGGCTCCCGTTAGTTTCGAGAGAATGATCCTGGGGTTTCTCTATTTAAATTTTTACAATCGCTTTAAATAAAATCGCGATCCATCACCGTTTTGCGGCCATCTCTTTTGGCGTTTTCAATGGCTTGATCACAAAACGCGCGGACCTTTTCGGAAAGCGCATCAACAACGGTACCTGAGGTATTCATCCCCGATTTGGTGCGGATGTAGTTTTTCAGTTTAGAAGCAACGATAAGCACTTCTTTTTCACCTGAAGTTTCTTGGGAGATTTGATTTTGATCTGTCACAGTAGTTTTCCTTTCCTAACAAACAACGCCCCCTCATCTTTGTCCGATATGGCCGGAGTTTCAAATAAAAAAGGCACCCGACTGCAATTTCGGGTGCCTTCTGGCTAAGAAGAGCAGTTAACTGCAATTAACTTGCTCGCTTAATGTGTTTATAATCTTTCCAAGTTTCTTTCCGTTTACGGACTTGGCGCACCAGGCGCGCAACCACTTCGTCGATACTTTCATAAATTGACCCTGTCGTAGCCTCCGCAAAAAAATCCATTTGCGGTCCACTCAGATGTCCGTGGGCAACATGCTCGCCGTGCTCCACGGAAAACGTCCAGTGTAGGTTCATCGCCTGATCCATGAGTTTGGTCACTTTGTCGGATTTCCTCCGAGTGACTGCTTCCAAGGCTTCGGTAGATTCGATGTTTTTGTAAGAGATGGTGACTTTCATAAGTTCCGTGCCTCCTTCTGGCAATATTCAATTTTACGCTTTTTTTAAGATTGATCACGTTCGACGCACATTATTGTTTGTGGTGATGCCGCGGTACCTCCTATTAGAAAATCGCTGTCATAAAGTTGGGGTCAGGCCTTAAATTGGGGGGAAAGACCTGACCCCGGTAAAATGTGCCTTCAATTGGGGGTTAGGGGTCCGGCACACTTCTGCCGGTGACTATACCAAAACCGGATACTGTTGCGTTATTTTTTTTAAACACCACGTGATTTCGCTGTTCTTATTGCGATTTTTTCGAATTTTTTTAATTTTGATCATTTAAAAATACCCGACTCAAAAAGCTTTGGTCAGGATTTATGCGCTCTGCTTTCCACGAACATCTTTTAATTCTTGAGCAACTTGCACACGGTTACGGCCCGAACGCTTACCTTCATACAAGGCTTCATCTACCGTAGCAAACAAGTGGCGACTGTCGCGGGCGTGAACCTTGGTTTGTCCGAGCCCAGCGGTCACCGTAACCCCGACAGGCTTACCGTCAAACTCCAATTTTAAGGCTTCGACAGCTGCTCGGAATTTTTCCACATGATCGCGTGCTTCTTCTAACGACGCATCGGGCATCACTAGCGCAAACTCTTCTCCGCCGTACCGGTACGCCACATCCATGGAGTTGGGACGACGGAACCGATCAAGCTCCTGAGCCACCGCACGCAAAACTTGATCTCCAAACTTATGACCATACTTGTCGTTGAACTGCTTGAAGTGATCAATATCCAACACGGCAAGACACAAGGACCGGTCCTCGACCATCGCTTTGGCCACATACTCATGGTAGGTGTCTTCAAAATAACGCGTGTTGTGAAGGCCCGTCAGTCGATCCGTGATCGACGCAGAGTACAGGCGCGACTTGTGTAAACTTACTGCCGACTGATCGGCAATCCCTTGCAACAGGGAAATATCTTCTCGGGTAAAACGCCCCAAAACGTCTAAACTCGGTTGGCCTTGTTCGTTGATATGAACCTTATTGGTAAAGTTCATTACACCTTCTAAATTACCGCCATTAATTACGGGGATCGAACACATGCAGTAGGTTTCAAAAGACCCTACCTGCGGAATATCCTCACGGTTGTTGACGACAATCGGACGACGTTCAACAGCGGCGTGGCCCGCAATACCTTCGCCAAGCTCAAAAGACTTGGTTTCAATCCGGCCATCGTTGATGGCATCGACGACGGCTTCATCAATAAAACCCCAACCCACATTGAATTCCAACTTGCCTGTTTGTTTATTGAACAACATCAAGTTTCCCTTTTGAGCATTCACCGCTTTTACCGCGCGACGAATGGTTTCGTAGCAAAGCTCACGCTGGTCATTGATGTTGGCCAATTGTTGGTGGACTTCGTAAAGAATTTGGATGTTACGCAAAATGCGCTGGTTTTTTTCGTACTTGAGTGTCGAATCAATGATGGTAGTAGCAATTGATGCCAATTCTTGCACAAAATCAAACTCGCCTTCGGAAACTTGCGTTCCATCCCGCTTTTCTCCGAGCATAAGAATCCCGATCACTTCACCCGATTTAATGAGAGGACACCAAAAATCGGATCGCAAAACATCAAGCTGACTCCGCTCCCAGGCTGTGATAAATCGCGGTTCTTTCTGTAAATCGCGGACCGAAAAAACATTCCCTTGTTGAATCAATTGCCAGAGCAACCCGTTGTTTTTTTCGATTCGAAACAAAAAGAGCGGCTCGCGCCGACCACCCACGTCGACATAATAATCATCTAATCCAAAATAGCGTTTAATCTGAAAAAACTCTTTTTCGCCGGAATCAATATCTTCTTTCAAGAAAACGCACGAAGTAACGACATCATAGCGCTCGCGCACAACAGCCATAAAGGTGTCCAACAACCGGGGAAGATCCAAAATATTGGACAACCCCTTACCGGATTGAAGGAGGGCCTGCATTTCAAAAATACGAATATCTTGTGCAATAACCTTAGACTTTAAGGTTTTGATTTCGCGCTTCAGCGAGCGCGTCAGATCGCCTTGGGTTTCGGCAGCTTCGAACGTCGAAATAATTTCAACATCGGTTTTGTTACGTTCTGATCCCATCTCATTTAAGACTTCGGCGGAAAGACTACGATCCTTTAGCCTTTCCGCCAGAGACCCCATTTTCGTCAGATCGGTGACAGCAGAGGCATCACGTAACCCACATTTTGATCCTGTGCTTCGATTTCTCCGACAAAGTTGGAACCCTCGGATTGTTCCGGGATTTGTCCGAAAGCGGATCGAATGGCTGCACTCACCGGTCTTCCTCGGCTCATTTTTGCAGCGACAATTGCACGCTCTTTGTTCACAACTCCACCGGTTTTAACTTTTCCTTTCAAAAACGGCTTCAGATCTACCGTCCCTAAAATGATCTCTTTAGTTTGAGCCACCGTAAGTGCCGGATTTTCGTCCATAACGGCACTGGCGACTTGCGCCACATAGGGCGACGCCTGAGACGTCCCCGAAACATGGAGATAACGCCCGTCGGGAGCGGCAGAAAGAATTCCCACACCGGGCGCCGCGACATCCACTTGTTTCTCTCCATAGTTTGAAAAACTGGCTAAAGCCAAATTTTGTAGCGTGGCGGCTACCGTGATCCGATTCGCCACAGGAGCATTTGCTGGGGAAACCGGGGATGTATCGTTATTGGTTCCATCATTTCCAGCCGCAACAACGAATAATGTTTTGGGGGCCGAAGTCATCAAAACAGAATTTTCCCGAACCATCGCTTCAATGAACATCCGACTGAATTTTTGGATGCGCTGCGGAGTTGCATCCATTTTTAATCCCTTCAAGATGTTTTCAATAAGACCCTGAACTGCGGGTAACGACGTCCCAAACGAACAGTTGGCCACCCGAGCGCCGACCGAGTTCACATACTTCCCAACAAGCTCCATTTGTTTAGCCTGTTGTTTTGCCAACTGATTAAATGCCAGTCGCGCAAAAAAATCGCCCACTCCGCCCAAAAACAAGCTGGAATACAAAGATGCTCCTAAAACCGAAGCTTCGGTCGGG
>JAIXVT010000242.1 GCA_027482725.1 Pseudomonadota bacterium
CAGGGCTCGGGAGTCATGCGGGGAACAAATTCCTCATCCGCAAAGCCGGTGTATACCATCGATTCACGCACCCAAGGGTGGGAGAGCAACTCTTGTAAAAACCGTTCGTTGGTTTGCACGCCCCCGGCAACCCAAACTTGTGAAAAAATTTCTTTTGCCTTGGCGAGCACAGAATCCCAGTCCCGCTCAAAAACGGTGATTTGGCCAATAGATCCGCTAGAACTCGGGACAACTTGTTGACCAGGATCGACATCCCATATGGCTTCAAAGTGCCCCTGCTCAAGCGGGGGATGATTCAGCTCTACCACGTGCCCCGGATGAGGAACCTTGAGCATCACGTCTTCGGCATAAATTTTTAAATTCAATCCGCATACTTCGGTGTTGCGCTGAATAGGCCGGGTCCCGTTGATCGGTGCTGTAACCAAAGCGGGAGCCAAAGTTGCCAACTGCCATTGGACGGCATTGGTCCCTGCCACACGCTCCCATAATCGGTAGCCAAGATTGAGCCTTGCCAAACCTTCGATCAAATAACATTCCCGGCCATCGTAAAGAAAAACCAGACACCCGACACCGATAAATCCCACCGAATCTAAAACACGTTTGGAATAATCACGGAGTTTGGCTTCGATTTCTACTTCGAGATGCTGCGCTGGACAAACCTCTACCCAATTTTTTCCTTGAGTCTGGAGGGAGGCGTCGACAATGTTGAAAAACTCGGTATATCCGCTTTTTAATCGGGCAAACGGAACGATAAGACTCCGAGCTCCTTCGACAAATCGCTCGATAAACACCATATCATTGTGGTTTTGCTCCTCCAGTTGTTCAATCCACGTGGGAACCCATTCCTTGAGTTCATCAAATCCACTGATATTGCGAACACCTAAACCATTCCAAACACGGTCGACCGACTTTAATACAAATGGAAACTGGCCTTTCTTTTGCTCGATAATATCCTTGAGCGCGACTCCAATTTCACGAGCACTGGTCAAAACGTCATCCGAGAGGAGCAACGTGGGCACGCCAACCGTTTCTGCGGTTTTAATCAAGCTCAGCGTGTGCTGGAACAGGTTGAGTAATTTTGCAGGGGAAGATACCAAAACCATTTCTGCGGAACGGGCCCAGGATTCAAGCTCCGGGCGTTCGGCCCAATGAGTCACACCGGGGTGAACATAGGCGTGATCGCGACCAAGGTTTTTGAAGACCCGCAAGATGTGATCGATTTTTTCACGTGCGGACGGATCTCCCCGAGTCGGGAAGATAAAATCCTTGGGCAAATCAAGATCGGACCAAAGCAAACACTTTAATCCCATGCCTTGAATACTTTGCTGGATCTGTTTCGCGACAGCTCCTCCGCCGAAGACCAAAATAGCCGGGGCGGGAGACTGAGTGTTTTCCGCAAGACCAAGTTTCATAGGGTACTACCAGACGGTAAGAGTAGCGAATCACTGAGCCGAAATCAAAAAAACCGTGTACAATGATCCAACAAAATGCGAGTTTCAACTGCTTTAATAGACCAATTCAACGAACCCCTTGAAGAAAAAATAAAATCTTTTTTATTAAATGAACACTATTTAACGACTCCAGAAGACCTGAAGTCACGTCGTTTTCTTACCCGGTCCGTTGTCCCTCATGTCGAGGCCCTATCGCAACTCTTTAACCGCCTTGACCCCGATCAGCCAGACTCCGTGGACCAGAAGCGCTATTACGCGGATACGAAAAACCGTAAAAACCGGATGCTCTCTTATTTTTTGAGCTTCATGCCTGGAAACGCATTTAGAGCGGCCGCAGTGCTCGATGAATTGAAGCGCTTAGGATTCGTGTGGACGACTCCGTCTTCCCCAACCTTCCGCGCCGTAGAGTTTGGAGCCGGTGTTGCCAGTGCCGCCTTTGGATGTGCAGAGTTTGATCGTATTTTTTCTTTTTTTCCTGATGGCCCAAAATCTTTTGCGCTGATTGAAGCCGATAAACCCACCCTGCACTTTGGTGAAAAATGGTTTAACTCAGTCCATAACGGAAGTTGGTCGACACGCACATTTCCGCACCGAATTGAAGTTTCTCAGCGCTGGCTCCCCAAAACAGCCCCAACTTTTCATTTTATGATTTCGTCTTTTTTCCTGAACGAAAGCGTGGCTGAACCAAGCTCCTGGGCCGAAGGTCTGTTTGAAACCTTAGAACACCATTTAGAAAATGAGGGCTTATTTGTTCTTGTAGAGCCCGCGCTCCGCACACAGAGCAGAAAAGTTTTAGAACTTCGCGCCGAATTACTCAAAAAGTTTTTGGATCATCCTGAGTTCAAAATTCTCACTCCCTGCCTTGGACACCAAACATGTGGCGCATTGAAATCCGATTCGGATTGGTGCCATGAAGAAGTCCGCTGGTGGCGCCCCCCTTATTTACGACTCCTCGATGAGCTTACGTCTTTGGATCGCAAATCGCTCCCGATGACATCGCTTGTGATTGCGCGGTCCCGGCGTTCGCGCACTGAGATCCTGCCCGCACTGCATGGTTCCGATACCGCGCGCTACCGACTGGTCAGCCCAAGTCATAGCGTGGGTCCGCGTGACGTGGAGTTTTTCTTATGCGGACAAGAAGGAAAGCGCCGGGCGCAGTGGAGGGCCGAGCGCAAAACGGTTTCAACAGGACTTGTTGATGGCGCGGATCTGCAACGCGGTGATATTTTACAAAATGCCGAACTTTCCGGGGATTTTGCGCAAACCAAAGTGGAGTCTTTTGATTGACCACACCCGATAACGTCGGTAAGGTATAGCTTATGTTTGGATTATCTTTTGAGCACATTTTAATTGTTGGCGTGATCTTGTTGTTGTTTGGCCCGCGCCGACTTCCCGAGCTCGGACACACGATGGGAAAGGCAATTAAAAACTTTAAAGACTCGTTGAGTGGCGTAGAAGAAGCGGCTTACAAACGCGTCGAGCAAAACCCCGTACCTCAACAAACCCCTGCCCCACAAACCTCTTCATCGCAGAATTCTACATCCGCACCAATAGACGCATCTGCGGGTTCCGCAGCGGATTCCACAATACTGTCAACAACAGTTACCGCACCATCCGCAGGGGCACAGCCAGCACCCGCTTCGGCAACAGCGACACCCCATGCCACAGGAGCTCCTGTTGCTGCACGCGCCCCAGAGGGACCGCGCGTTTAAAGATCGCATTTTCAAGATGATGACCGGATGAACCCTGACCGATTCTAACGGATGACTCGGATTACCGGCTTTTTTTACGGCACAAAGTGACCACTGCCGACACTGCCCTATGCCTACAATGCCCTAACCGGGTTGAAATGATCAATCCCTCGATCGTATGCCCATGATGCCCGTACCTGTACTCATGCGGGGCCCAAGTCCACTCCCTGACTCATTTCAACCCGTTTCCGTAGGCTTACTTCGGGAGTCAGTCCTTGAATCCCAAGACGACGACTACACCTCTGATGCTAGTCACAGCCCGCACGCTGTCAACTTATTTCATTGCTAAGCGCTCTGTTTTATGAGCTTTGTTTTGAAGTCTTTACAGACCTTAGCTCGATCACCTAAGGTAGCCGTTTACCCCACCTAGGAGCACTGATGATCCACGCTGAACTTTTAAAGGCTCTCCACTTGCTGACTCGCGATGGAAAACTCAATCAAGATGCCCGCCGAAAACTCAAACAAGTAACCCATTTTTTAGGATTTTTAAAACCCTGGGTGGAAGATTGCCGAACAAACGAACAAAGCATTCACGCGGTAGATTTTGGTGCCGGGAAATCTTACCTGGGCCTCATTTTAGCGGACCAACTTTTACGAAATTCAATTCGCCCTCAACTTACGGCGGTAGAGTCGCGCCCTGAACTTGTCGAAAAAATTCGCACCATTGCCGAGTTTATCCCTGAAGTCACGATCCATGCGGTAGCGGACGTGATTAAAAACTTTTCTGATCCCCATGACCGTCCAGACTCTCAGCAACTTTTGGTTTTGGCTCTGCACGCCTGCGATACTGCGACGGACGACGCGTTGATCTGGGCAATACAAAACCGCGCCAAACACATCGCCGTTGTGCCCTGTTGCCAGGCCCAAGTTGCGCGTAGCCTCAAACCCTTGGGCGGACTTAAGGCGATCATCGAGGCGCCGATTCATCAGCGGGAATTTGGCTCTCATTTAACCAACGTGATCCGAGCTTTGGTGCTTCGGCATGTGGGTTACCGCGTCACCGTGACCGAGCTTGTGGGCTGGGAGCACAGCCTGAAAAACGAATTGATTTTGGCCCAATACACGGGGAAATCTGACCTCACTGCAATGCCAAAGATTGAAGCGTTGCGGAAAGAATTTGCGTTCGATCATGCGCTGATCGATGGACTCGCGGGGTGGCTCAATCGCAGTTAACTTGTTTCATTTTCACACTTTCGTTTCTCTACTTTCCTTTCTTTACAATTTTGGGTTTGGCCCTAAACTAGAGGAAATTTTCATGAAATTGGAGAGGTGTCCGAGTGGTTGAAGGAGCAGCGTTGGAAACGCTGTAGGCGGGTAACCGTCTCGTGGGTTCGAATCCCATCCTCTCCTCCATGAAACAAAAAGAGGCTGATCGAAAGATCGGCTTTTTTTGTTTCACGAGGATGGTGGTAAGAGCCCACGCGGGTTCGTTCGCGAGGGCAAGGATTGCCCAAGCGCGCGGTAGC
>JAIXVT010000123.1 GCA_027482725.1 Pseudomonadota bacterium
TGAATAGGCTTTGGGCTCGTTTTTGATCTAAGATTTGTTCAGGGTAAAGCGGGCTATCCCTCTGGGGACGAGCTTCTATCATGGGCCGGAGAAGTTTTTCAAACAAGTCTCGATTCTTGGTTTTGATCGCGTAAGTTTGAGCATAATGAATCGAAGTACCAAAATGTTGCGGGGCGCGCTTTAAAGCCGTTTCAAAGTGTTGTTTACTCAGCTTTAAATCTTCGGCAGAGAACCCCGGGATGACCGAATAAAAGACCCCCAGGTACCGATCCGCACCGTAGTAAAAGTAATCACGATCCTTTTTCAAAATGTGATCAATCATTCGTTTTACTTTATCTTTGTGCTTGAGCTGGGTGCCTACACCATCTAATCGCGCCCAACTGCCCAAATTAACAGCCAACCAGTAAAGGTTTCCTAGATCTCTCGTCTCGATAAAGTCTAACGAGGCTTCTACAGGAATCCCTTTTTTGAAGCGATCCATTACAGCGCTATTTTCACTTAAGCCGAGTTCAGCAAACCGTGCCCCCTGATTAAACTGTTCTCGCTGATCCTGATTCTGGTAAAAATATTCGGCCAAAAGATAAGAAGCGCGTGCCGCAAGCGCGCAATGGGTTCGAACAGAGGGGCCGTATTGGCAAAGATTGGAATACCTTTGCTTTGCTTCAAGGAGGTCGGGTTCTTGATGCCTTTTGCTCCAGGCAATTTTTGCCTGGCTCTCAAGTTTCTGGGATTCTTTCGGCGAGAGGAGCGTTTTTTTTGCCGGGGATGACAATTGTTTTTCATCAAAGCCGGATTGGCGCGAAGTCGCACACCCCAGGCTCCAAAAAATGAAGAGAAAACTCAAAACTATTTGATCCAAGTATAGGCAGCGCACCGTAAGCTCACTATACTAAGGATAAAGATGGAGAATCAAACGTGCTGAACGTAAAAAAAGAGATTACCGGGCAGTCTACCGTCGTAGAGTTTTTGGGTACCATCGAAGAAAGCGTGAACTTTGAACAGCTCGTTGGGGAAACAACGGGAGACATTGTGTTTAAGTGCCGCGGAATCACACGGATTAACTCGGTTGGGGTAAAAACCTGGATTCGATATTTTCAGTCCCTAAAAAATGAAGGGAAAAAATTTAAATTTACGGATTGTCCTCAGCCCATCGTCGAACAACTCAATATGATTTCAAATTTTGCGTGTGGCGGAGAAGTGGAATCGATCCTATTGCCTTATTACTGCCAAAAGTGCCAAAAAGAAATGGTCGCACGTTGTCTGACATCGGATTTAAAAAAGAATGATCTCGAAATTCCACAAGTGAAGTGCGAAAAAAACCCTTGTGATGCTAAGTTTGATGACGATGCCGAAGAGTATTTTTATTTTTTGAAAGACTAAATGGGAATTCATCAGAAAATCGCACCCAAAATTGCACTTCTCTCTCATCAGTCTTGGGATGCAACGTTTGCTGCCGAGATGGGGGCTTTAGGTCAGTCTGAGTTGTGGATTCCGGAATCGGCAGGTCAGGTCTTTGAACAATGGGATCAGGTTAAAGCTTTATTCGTTGATGTCGTCAGCCCCGATCGCGTTCGCGAATTTGAAATTGAACGGATACAGCATCAAGCCAAACTTCAACGGGAATTTCATTCGGATAAGATTCATTTTATCTCTGACAAGGATCTTGCCCAAAATCGCGACCTCATTTTCTTCGAGTCTTTTTCAAATTTTTTTGTTCGCCCGGCCGAACGTCTTGGGTTCGAAGCCGAGCTTTACCACCAGATGATCGATGCGCGTTCCCGCGGCGCACTGGCAAATCCACTCAGTTTTTTAGCTCCCAATGCTCATGAACAGGTCATTGAACTCGCTCACACTGCGGATAAACTTGATTGTTGCGAAGCCCTGCGTTCCTATTTGTTTACCGCAAATGTTCCTGCACGAGAGGTCAATGTCATCGCCAATTGTGCGGACGAACTGATTATGAATGCGATGTTCGACGCGCCTTCCGATTTTTATGGAAAACCTTTATATGACCGTATGGAGCGTTCCCGAGAACGTGAGCTTCCGTTAAACGAGCGCGTGTTGTTTAAGATGGGATTTGATGGGTATACCTTTTGTATGTCGGTCACCGATCAGTTTGGTAGTGCGCAAAGAGAAAGTATTTTGAATCATTTATCGCGCGATTTTCGCTCCCAAGAATACCATGTGGACCAAGGAAAGGCGGGAGCCGGACTTGGGCTTTCGTTTATCCATTACAGTGGCGGGAGTTTGATTTTTGAGACGATTGCGGGTGTCTCTACCACGGTGACACTGATCTCTCGCGTTTTTGACACCTACCGGGACTTTAAGTCTCAGTTCAGATTTTTATCGGTGGTGAAACATGGGTCGTACTGAACTGATCCTTGCCTCGGGCTCTCCCCGACGTCGAGAGTTACTGACATTGGCGGGGATCTCATTTGAATTGGGTCCGGTCGAGATTGATGAAACTCCCCAAACGAAAGAGTCACCCCTGCAGTTGGTCAAGCGCCTAAGCCAACAAAAAGCACTGGCTTCGTTTCAACACCATCAACGACAGTTTTTTTATCTTTCGGCCGACACGATTGTTGTCTCACCCCAGGGCAAGGTTTTTGGGAAGCCTAAGGGCGAAAAAGAAGCAACCCGGATGCTGAAGGCGTTATCCGGTACGTGGCATACCGTGATTTCTGGTGTTGCCGTGCTGGATGCCCGCAAATCTGCCTCAAAACACCACGTGTTTTGTGTCAAGACCCGAGTTCGGTTCAGGCCTTTAAGTCGTTCCGATATTCAGGGTTATCTGGCAACAGGTGAACCTTGGGATAAAGCTGGAGCTTACGCCGCACAAGGTGCTGGAATGACTTTGGTGCAGGAAATTCGCGGTAGCTTTACTAACGTGGTGGGTCTTCCTATGGCGGAGACTTTGGCACTTTTTAAAAAAATTGGAATCCGGTAACCATGTCAACGGTATCGGAGCGGTTTTTCCAAGTTCAGTCGGCTCTCCAGTCGGCACACGTTTCTTCGCTCCATGCCGCACCTTCCTTACCTCAGTTGATCGCCGTTTCCAAAACATTCCCAGTCGATTCGATTTTGGAGCTGATGGCGTTAGGGCAGTTTCGGTTTGGGGAAAACTACGTTCAAGAATTGTGCGAAAAACAAGACCTGATCTTGGCAAGAATCCGTGAAGATAAGCGGGATTTTGCGCCACCGGAATTTCATTTTATCGGTCAGCTTCAGACCAATAAAATCAAAGCTCTATTGCCCCGAGTACGTGCCATCCATTCTGTCGCTACTTTAAAGCACTGGAGAGAAGTCTTTAAATATCAGTCGCTTATTCCTTTGGAGTGCGAAATATTTTTTCAAGTGAATATCGATCGTGAGCCCCAAAAATCGGGGTTTCTCCCGGAAGAGCTTTCTCAGCTTTCGTCCGAGGTTCAATCAAAGGATCTATCCCCTAAGGTTCGGCTTTCAGGACTTATGGCGATACCCGAGATCGGAACAAATTCTTCGTCTGCTTTTGAGCGGATGAAAGGGCTATCGCAGGATTTTAGTCACATTCTTGGGACTGGGCTGTCCATGGGGATGTCCGATGATTTTGAAAACGCCATTTACTGGGGAGCCACCCATGTCCGCGTGGGTTCAGCACTTTTCGGAAAAAGAAAAACCCTCTGAGGCTGGCCCCAGAGGGTTTTCTATCTTGTGAATGGAATCGTCTAAAGCGCGCCGTTGCGCTCAAGTTCTTGTTTGTACCAGGACTTCAGAATACGTTGCGATACCTCGGGTGTTGTCGCCCAATGTGAGGCCACATCCACATTAAGCTCCTCTAAAGGTTTCAACGATCGTTCCGCTAGTGCCGCTGTGAGCGCGGATTTGGCACGGTCTGCTTTGATCCCGTACAGTCGTTCGCTCATGAGAGCGATATCCGCATCAGTGCGCGCACGGTCTTTGCCAATTTTTGCCCAGAAGTTCAGGGTTTTAGCAATTTTTACGCCTTGATCCGCACTGAGCACGTTCCCCGCGCTGCTGTACTTGGTGGCAAGGGCCTGTCCTACGTGTTGGATGGTTTTTCGTTCGGTCTTTGCTGCCTCGGCAATGATATCTGTGGGAGCAGGCCCATCTTCAAGCTCGTTGAGGGCGTTTCCATATTCGTCATAGAGAATCCCGGTACTACTGAGCCAAGCAAAGCCCAGGTAGGTCCGGGGAATTCCATAAGAATCCGTGTATCCCCAATAATCAAAATAAAGCGCTTGGTTATAGTAAAATGGGTCTTGGTGAGCTTGGATTTTCGATCCGCTTTGATAAAAATTACATCCCGCCATTGGTGTGCCTGAAGCGCAGTAGTTTCCATAA
>JAIXVT010000197.1 GCA_027482725.1 Pseudomonadota bacterium
CATGGCACCGTATACAGTCCTAGCTCTTGCAAAGGGAGTTCTCATTCCACCGACAATGGCTACGCGATCTTTCGTCATAGGTTTTAGATTACAGAAAAAAGAAAAAAAAGGATACGATGACAATCTCTAGGGTGTAAGTCTCGGACTCCAGGCGGGAGCCGTGCAGTTCCCGAGTTTGTCCGTAACGGGCTTTGCCCAGCTTCCCGTTGTGTTGGTGATCCAAAGATTTTTGGTTTTTTTTCCGTGATGTTTTCGGTTAGAGGAAAAAACGATAAAGCGTCCGTCAGGAGAAAACATTGGGTCTTCATTGTTCCCTTCGTTTTTAGTGATCCGATCAATGCCCCCAGAATCCACTTTGAAAATGAAGAGGTCGAATTTACCCTCCGACCATCCTGCAAAAACAAAAGACTTGCCATCCGGAGACCAACGCGGAGTTGCGTTGTAGTTCCCCGCATAAGTTTTCCGTTTGGGGTCCGCTTGGGGTTTGTTTTCCATGACGTAAATCATGGGTTTCCCTGACCTTGACGATGTGAATGCAATTTGGGATCCATCGGGAGAGTAGTGAGGATCCACATCAAACCCCAGGGATTCGGTCATTTGTTTGGTTTTCAGGGTGTCGAGATCAAGTTCAAAAAGATCCGGGTTTCCCGGCTCACTCAGCGTGAAAATCAGTTTGTTTTCCTTGGGGTGATAACAAGCACCCGAGTTAATCCCCTTACGGGCACTGAGTCCGCGGACACTTCGCGTTTTTAAGATCATTTCAAAAAGATCAAGATTTTTTCCGTCCTTATGATGGGCATAAACAGAGAACGCGATTTTATCTCCCCGGGGAGACCACGCTGGCGCAAGTGTGGTCGACTTAAACTGGGTGATTTGCCGTGTCTCTGATCCGTCCAAATTCATCATCCATAATTCTTTTTTTGACGTGATGTCGCAAACGGCGATGATTTTTGTCGAAAAAGGGCCTAATGTTCCGGTAATTTTTTTTACCAATTCATCGCTTTGCCCTTGGATAAATGAGGACACATCTTCGAGAGCGACCCTGGTTTCGGTCGTTGTCGAATTCCATGTGGTTTTAATTTTAAACATTTCCTTTGCTTCGGTTTCGACGGCAACCATCCAAACCTCTTTTTTTTGCACAGTTTTGGATTCGGATTCAGAGAGAATGAACTGAAATGATTCCAGGTTTTTTTTCACTCCAGAAATGATCCGATCGGCAACCGACACGGCTAAGGGCGAGTCGGTAAGGCCCCTCTTAAAGTCTATCGCTGGAATTTTCAGCTGAGCCTGCCCTATGGCGACGACCTCGGATTTAGGTAGGGAGCTGTCACTTTTCATTGGACCATCGGAATGGGCCTTGGCGTTCAGTCCAAGAATGCTCAAGTTCACGATCAAGGTGAAGTTCCAGAGTTTCATAGCGGAAATCCTAGGGTTAGCCCATCGACAAGGAGCGAGCCTAAAAGATGAGCGGGTGGTGGATCAAATGGTACCGCAGATTGAATGGACTCGGTGACATAGTCATCAAACTGAGCTTCCCCCGATTTTTTTAACCATTCCAAAGTCTTCAATTTTCCAGAGCGGTCGATCTTGACCCGAACTTGCGCAGACAGATCGCCCCGATCCCTGAGGTGAGGAGGAAGAGCCCAAAAAGATCGGATTTTTTCGATGGCATACTCGAGATAGTGATCTGTCTCTTGAGTGATTCGTTCTCCGTTGATCTGAGAGCCGCGGGAAATTTCGTTCCCCTTGACTTGAATTTCTTTCCGAATTTTTTCAAGAGCTGAAAGCGTCTTGCTCGGCTTTGTGGTCTCAGTTCGTGTCAAAGACGTAGATTTTTTTTGTAAGGGTCTCAATTTTTTAAGGGCAACTGGAGTGTCTGTCGGCGCAGGTAGGGGGCGTGTTTGTTGAGCAACATCGGGAGGAGGTGGGGACGGTTTACGGGTTTCTCCGGGTTCCGGAGGAATCGGTGCGGGTTCAATCACTTCACTTTTTTTAAGTTCCGGTAGTCCGACCAAATCCACTCGGAGCGTAGATCGGGCATCAAGTTTTGGCCGCGGATAACCGATTGAAATCAAAATAAGACAGGAAAAAAAAATAGCATGAAAGAAGATAGATCGCTTCAGGTGCAAAGAGAGGTAGGTACCTTGCGCCTCCCGATCTAAATCGTTTTGCGAAGAAGGGGGTGTAGGCCTCATTGTTCAGGTTCGGTGACCAGTCCAATGCGATTAATTTTGGCTTGCCTCAGTTTGCCCATAACCGATGCGACAACCCCATAGGGAGCGTCTTTGTCTGCCTGAATGAAAACCTGTGGATTTCTTTTTTTCTGAAGTTTTTTTATGAGCTCAGGTCCTTCGATTTTCTCTTGATTGAGTCGCAGATCGCCTTTTGCGGAAATGGAGACCGTCCAATGATTTTGATCGTCGATCGATAGGTTGTCTGCTGATACTTTAGGGAGCTTAACGTCGATGCCTTGCTGGAGCAGCGGCGCTGAAACCATAAAGATAATGAGCAAAACCAGCATGACGTCTACAAGTGGAGTCACATTGATTTCGGACAGCGTGCTGCGTGCGGAGTGTGGTCTACCGAATCCCATTCTAAGTCCCCTTTTTGGCGTGAATGCTCCGTTGAATAAGGTTTAAAAAGTCCTGGCAAAACCCCTCGGTTTTCAGGGTCAATGTACGAATTCGGGTATTGTAAAGGTTAAAAAATAAAGCCGCGGGTATCGCTGTAGAAAGTCCGATTGCAGTCGCAACAAGAGCCTCGGAAATTCCCGGAGCAACTACGGCCAAGCTTGCACTGCCGGCAGATCCTATCCCCTGAAAAGAGTTCATGATCCCCCAAACGGTACCGAATAATCCAACAAATGGAGCAGAGCTTGCTATTGTGGCAAGCCAATCCAAATGTTTTTCTAGGGTGTGTTGGTGCTCGTTGATGGCTTTTTGGAGCGCGCGCTCAATATTCTGGAGATCAATGTGTGAGCCTAATTTTTTTAGTTCGGTGTGCCCGGCTCTAAACGCAGATGCCATGGGTGACCCCGCAAGCGCTTCAGATTTGGGAAAAATCTCATCCAATGAGCGGGCGTTCCAAAACAGATTCAAAAATTCCTGATTCTGTAGATCTGCTTGGCGGGTTTGTTTGTGTTTTTGGGTAATGATTCCCCAAGACAAAATGGACCCTGCCAGGAGAACAACGAGTACAAATTTAACGACGAATCCCGCTTGGAGTAAAAGTTCGATAAGTGAAGGCGACGTCATGAGTCCAAATTAGCATGGTGATGCCATTTGGGATAGAGCCAGCGCAGCGACCCCGCTAAAATCAAGGCTAAAATCAGCTCGGGTTGACTCAGTAGCGAATGCCCCAAGGGAGTATTATCGGCAAAAAGAGCGATACCAAACAAAGGCCCTGCGGTCCCAAAAAAGAGGGATAAAAAACCGATCGATTCCAAAAAAGAGGGTAGAGCGATGGAAAATAGGACAAGCACCAAGCACTCGGGGAGCTTGGCTTCTAGCCAGAGGACGTAGATCAAAGCCCGGACCACCCCTTGAGCAAGAAGAAGGGGGAGCTTGGGCGGGACACGGAGTAAAAACTCTGAAACCGCAATGAAGGCAATAATTTCAAGTGTGTTCAGGATCCATACCCCGCCATCCTGAAAAAAAAGTTTGGTCATGATGGCTTGCTGGGAGGACTCGATATCTTGCCTTAAAAAATAAAAAGAAAAAAGTAAAGCAACCAGTAGCCCTCGGAGTCCGGACGCGAGTAACGTTTTTAAGCTGGGGATGAGGGGGTGAAACGCATTTAAAATCCGGTCACGAAAAATAAAAAGTCCCAAAACTTGGGGAATGAGCGCAAAAAGAAACCGGTGTTGTGCCCAACCTGAGTTAAGTTTTTGAAGTTGGGAAAACGGCGTACCTTCTGGTTGTTGATTTGACCAAAACAAGAGTACACTGAGCGTGAGGGCGTGAAGGATCGCGTTCCATATCAGATTAAATATTAGATTTTTCATAGTTTACTTAAGCAATACTTTAATCGGACTGAGTTCTCAGTCCAACATCACGGAGGAATTACATCATGAAAGGCAACAGTCCGAAAGGTGTGGGTTCTGGGGG
>JAIXVT010000336.1 GCA_027482725.1 Pseudomonadota bacterium
CGCAATGCGTGGCACCCGATAGCGATCCGCTTGACGCCACACGGTTTCCGTCTGGGGCTCGACCCCACCCACAGCACAAAGTACGGTAACGGCCCCATCCAACACCCGTAAACTGCGCTCGACTTCGATCGTAAAATCCACATGACCCGGAGTATCGATCAAGTGGATCGTTGCATCATTCCAATAGCAAGTGGTTGCCGCGGCGGTAATCGTAATTCCCCGTTCTTGTTCCTGGGGCATCCAGTCCATCGTTGCTGTTCCCTCATGGACTTCGCCCAAGCGGTGGGTTTTCCCGGTATAAAACAAAATGCGTTCGGTCGTTGTTGTTTTCCCCGCATCAATGTGGGCCATGATGCCGATATTTCTGATTTTGGAAAGCGTGGGTTGTCCAGGTGATGTTGCCATAAAGTCCTATCCTAACGGGGAGTGCACAAAAAACAAAAGGCCCGCTTCCTCTGCGGAAACGAGCCTTTTCCTTAATCTCATTTAAAGTCTTACCAACGGAAATGAGCAAATGCCTTGTTGGCTTCCGCCATACGGTGCGTGTCTTCCCGCTTTTTCATTGCAGATCCGCGTTGGTTTGCGGCATCGACGAGTTCGTTGGCCAAACGCTCAGCCATCGTTTGCTCTGGTCGGCCCCGTGCAGACTCGATAATCCAACGAGTGGCCAGAGACTGGCGTCGCGCAGGCTTCACTTCTACGGGAACTTGGTAGTTTGCACCACCCACCCGACGTGACTTCACTTCTAGCATTGGCTTCACGTTTTCGAGTGCTTTTTTAAACACTTTGATGCCTTCTTCAGATGCTTTCTCTTGAGCCATGTCCATTGCAGAGTAAAAAACCTTCTCTGCAATTCCGCGCTTACCATCGCGCAAAAGCGCATTGATAAACTTGGTGACTACCAAATCACCATAAATAGGATCTGGGTTAATTTCTCGTTTTGCTGCTACCTTTTTACGTGCCATGACGATTTCCTTTTAAATCTGAATATTGCGAATGATTTCGCCAAACTATTTCGCTGCGCCAGCGGCAGGTTTTTTCGCGCCGTATTTCGAGCGGCTTTGTTTACGATTTTGAACACCCTGAGTGTCCAGCGTTCCGCGAACGGTATGGTAACGCACTCCTGGTAGATCTTTAACCCGGCCACCCCGAATCAATACGATCGAGTGCTCCTGGAGGTTATGACCCACACCTGGAATATAAGACGTCACTTCAAATCCGTTAACAAGACGGACACGACAAACTTTTCGAAGCGCAGAATTGGGCTTCTTTGGGGTTGTGGTATAAACACGGGTGCAGACGCCGCGCTTTTGCGGGCTGGACTTCAATGCGGGCGAACTTGTTTTATAAATTTCTTTTTGTCGCCCCTGACGGATCAGTTGGTTAATCGTAGGCATTGCCTAAAACATCCTTTCGTAAATTTAGCCTGAAATAGTAAATTTAGGGCTACTCAGAGGGATAGGTCAAGGAAAATTCCAATTCGACTTGATTTTCAGGGTCAAATCAACGGCTTTCATTTTTTGACCTCTCATCTTTTCTCCCGATTTCAGCTTAAACTCGATTAAATTTAGGATCCATGAACCCGATGCTTAAGCCCCTGCACTACTCCACAGCGATCCTTATTCCCGCCCGCTACGGGTCCACACGGTTACCCGCAAAACCCCTCTTACAAATCGGAGACGACACCTTGGTGGGACACGTGATGGCTCGCGCTAAGGAAGCCCAAGCGATGAGCGCACGCCCAGAAACTGTTTTCATTGCGGTATTGACAGATGACGAAAGAATACGAAGCCACGTCGAGTCCCTAGGCGTTCCGGGAATTCTTACCCCAAAAACGTGCGCTACCGGTACGGATCGGGTCGCTGCCGGAATAGAAATCTTGAAAGATCACGGCATCACGTTTGATGTCGTTTTGAATTTGCAAGGTGATGCCCCCTTAACCCCGCCCCAGTTTTTGTTGGCCTTGATGGACGGGTTTTTATCCGGCCCCGCCGATATCATCACCCCAGCCTACCGATTAGGTTGGGAAGAACTTACGGAGCTGCGCAAGCGAAAAAAAGTCACGCCCTTCAGTGGCACGACAGTGGCATGGAACGCCCAAACGGGCCGTGCCTACTGGTTCAGTAAAAACATTATTCCGGCAATCCGTGCCGAATCAGATTTACGGAAAATTGACCTAAAAAGCCCTGTTTTCATGCATGTTGGGCTTTACGGATACCGCGCACAAGTTTTACCGAAATTGAGTGCGCTTGCGCCTTCGACCTACGAATCACTAGAGGGCTTAGAGCAACTCCGCTGGCTTGAGGCCGGATTACACGTGAACGTGGTCGAAGTCCCGGCACCAGAGGGCTTGGCCTTATCGGGCGTAGACAGCCCTGAAGATGTTGCGCGCATTTTGCCGTACCTGACAAAGCCCTCAGTGTGAGAAACGTTATAAATTTTTTGAGGACACCCAGATGGCAGATTTAAAACCCGATTCAACCTTAGATTTTGCACACGCCCAAAAAATTTTATGTGTATTCAGGCATGGCAACACGTTTGATCCTGGCGAGGTGATCCGTCGCGTAGGTGTTACGGATTTGCCATTGTCAC
>JAIXVT010000131.1 GCA_027482725.1 Pseudomonadota bacterium
ACAAAAACTAGAACTCAGCTGGGCCCATCCGAAACTCACGCTTAATCTCCGACTAACGCAATAAAATTCGTCTCGGCAACGATATCTCGACAAGTAGTGGTGCGGGGAAACCGGCTGTACACTATAACCGGCCCAGAACATTTCTGGTGATGACGTGAATATGCCAATGACTCCAGACACTTGCCCGAGTACACGCAGGCATAGCCCTGCAAAATCTAAATTATCCCAAAATTGTCGATGACTTACAGCAATCCACCAGAACCGTGCTGGGCCGGTTTACCAGAAAAAATACCCACTAGATCCCAGGACCTACCCTTGGCATTCTATCCCGCAAGATGATCCTTTATTCAGCCACTAAATCTGATTTCCGGAATGATGTAACCACTAATCTTATCGAAGACAAAATTACCAGTTTATTCAAGTTAAAATTTGGGCGGCGTGTTGGCCCCAGCGAAACCCAGTCTTGGCGTAATTCTCTAATGTATATGAGCAACATATTAGAGGACCAAGAAATCCCCACTGACTCGCATGTTGCGATAGAATACAAAATTCCGAACACTAATAATCGTATCGACTTCATCCTCAGCGGGCAAAATGCTTACCGTCAGAACACAGTAGTTATTGTTGAGCTCAAACAATGGACTGAAATTGAAGCTACACAAAAAGACGCTATCGTCAAAACACGCCTTGGCGGTGGCTGGGTGGAAACAACACACCCCTCCTACCAAGCTTGGACTTATGCCGCTACCTTGTCTGACTTTAATTCTGCCATCGAAGACGCCGAGGTTACCCTCGCACCCTGCGCCTATATTCATAACTGCGAAAATGGGAGCGTTTTAAAGGGCTCTTTTTACCAAGAACACACAACTAAAGCCCCAGTCTTTCTAAAAAAAGATACCCAACTTCTACGGGAATTTATAAAAAAACACGTAAAGTATGGCGATTCGAAAGATATCCTTTATCAAATCGATAACGGAAAAATTAGACCTTCTCGACATCTCGCAGAGAAACTTTCTTCGATGCTGAAAGGAAATAGAGAGTTTATCATGCTCGATGATCAGAAAATCGTATTTGAGACCGCAATACAGCTCTCAGAATCGACACATGCAAAGCAGAAAAACGTTCTTATTGTCGAAGGCGGTCCTGGATCAGGGAAAAGTGTGGTGGCCATAAACCTTTTAGTAGAACTAACGCGTCGAGAAAAAACCTCAAAATATGTGACGAAAAACGCAGCTCCACGAGCAGTTTATGAGCAGTATCTTACCGGCAGCTTCAAGAAATCTCATATTTCTAATCTCTTTGTCGGATCTGGAGGATTTCACAACACAGATTACAACTCATTCGATGCTCTAATTGTTGATGAAGCACATCGTCTCAACGAAAAATCAGGCTTATTCAGCAATCTTGGTGAAAACCAGATTAAAGAACTCATTAATTCAGCCCTATTTACAGTTTTCTTTCTTGATGAAAATCAAAAAGTAACTTTAAAAGACATTGGAAACAAAGAAGAAATCACGAGATGGGCGAAAAAGCTTAAGGCTAACATCCATCATTTAACGCTAGACTCGCAGTACCGCTGCAACGGTTCTCAGGCATACATTGCGTGGCTTGATAATTTACTCCAAATTAAAAGCACTGCAAACGAAACCCTTACAGATTTAAACTACGATTTTAAAGTTTTTAATGATCCAAAAGAACTCAGATCGAGCATTCAGGAGTTAAATAAAATAAATGACAAATCCAGAATTGTCGCTGGATATTGTTGGCCTTGGCTCAGTAAAAAAGACCCTAATAAATTCGATATCGTTATTGGAAAAAACTTTAAGATGCAGTGGAATCTTACTCAAGATGGTAGCGCATGGATTATTCAGCCTAAATCCATCAATCAAGTGGGATGCATACATACGTGTCAAGGACTAGAGCTTGACTACGTTGGTGTAATTATCGGTCCGGATTTTGTTATCAGAAACGGTGTCGCAATGACTGATGGTTTTAAACGCGATAAAGGCGATCAGTCCCTAAAGGGAATGAAGTCTCGAATCAAGGTTGATCCAGAGAAAACAAAAAAAGAAGTTGATGCCATTATTAAAAACACCTATAAGACCCTTATGACTAGGGGAACAAAAGGCTGTTTGGTTTACTCAACCGATGAGGAAACACGCGAGTACTTTAAAGAAATGCTTGAGCTAAAATGAAAGATCCTCTCACAGAAATCGCCGATGAAATATTTGAATTTACGAAAGAAAGAGACTGGGACCAATTTCACACCGTAAAAAATTTAGCAACAGCTCTATCGATAGAAGCATCTGAACTTTTAGAAATTTATCAATGGTCCACAAAAAATGAACTCAGTCGAGCTGAGCTAACTCCTGATGTTTTGGCGAGGACTGAAAGTGAAATCGCCGATATTGCGATCTATCTCTTTCTTTTAGTTAGAAAAATTGATGGTAATTTACCTACAATTATCAAAAATAAACTTAAGTTAAATTCAAAAAAATACCCCGCGGATAAGTGTCGTGGAAGTTCAAAAAAATACACCGAGCTTCCCAAATAAAGTCTTTACCTAATCTCCTGAATGTATTCTTTTAAGATCCTGCAAATATAAAGCTCACAGTTAAATTTAGGGTGATTTCTTATACTGATATCAAGTCTATAGTACTCGCTTACCGTCTTTTGTATGAATTCCGGATTGAGTTCCGTAAAGCTCGATAGAATCAAGTCTACACACTCAGAGACCGCTTCCGATGGGTGAAGCTCAGGATAATTCACTAAAATATCTGCAATAGCACGAATTTCAGTAGAATATTGATGACAGTCGGGGGGTATTTTCGGTGGGTTCATGATTGAAAACAGTGCAATTCATGTTCCACAGCTCCAAAAGCGCCGTCATCCGACTGACCAGTATCGTATTGAAAATCGCGGCGAATACAACCTCGAGCAGAAGAAGCTTGCACCTCTTTGAGCACCACTGATCTGCTCACAGTAAACTGATCTATTTGCCTATGGCGGCCTAGCCAAAGTTACTGGAGCTATGTGTCTTAAATCGAAAAACTCATGCTTTTTAACTAGAAATAAACGAACAGACTACATATTCCGCTCAAAACCCAAGCCCACTGCCTCACTCACTTTATTCACGTATTTGTCCCCTTGGGAAAAATTCATCGCAAGCGAATCATAACCTTGATCAAAGGGTAAAAAGTAAGCCTTGGTTTGTCCTTGATTGACATGACAACACTTGATCATCGGGTAATTTAATCGCAAGTTCTCTTGACGGATTTCAACACCCAATAGTTTTGCCGCATGAAATGCATTGACCGACACCTGAGCAGTAGTAACAAGCACTGGTGTAACCACGATGTCTTTATTTGAGTTTGATTTTTGATAATGAACGGTTGACCCATACAACTGATAAATCACCCGTTCAGTTATTTGTTTAAATTTAGCCCAGCATTTTGTCTGAATGATTAAAACCTGATTCCCTTGAGTTGCGATCAAGTCACGGCCTAAATCCTCATAGCCATTAAGTGCACCATTGTAGATCACTTGATACCCGGAGGTTTCATAGATGTAGCCGATATAGCGCTCATACATGAGACCGATTTCGTATGGACTAAAGTTTTTAGACAAATAGACATCCAACTGTTTTTGAGTGCTCTTGTTTTGATCCCTAGAAAAAATAAAATAAAGACCAACTAAAATTCCGACGCTGAAAACACCAAAAAATATCTCTTGATATTGAAACAAAACCTTCTGTGTGGGCGTCCATAAAAATATGAAAGATTCTTTAATTTTGATCAGCATATACGTTCATCTTTAGTTCGATGTTCCGCGCATTTCCGCTAATAGGATTCCAGTCTTGATTGCGTTTTGCACGAAAGGGTCCGACATGCTGTCTGAATCCTTTGAGATAATCTTTAGATCAATACGGCGGTCTCCAACATCTGGGTGCGATTTAAGTTTTGCTAAAACCTGATGAGAATTCTGTTTAGCGTGCTGCGCTTGTGCCGTATCAGAAATTACCCACAAAAGACCAACGTCTCCACCTTTAAGCTGGTCGTGAGCACGGCTCCCGTACAAATACACAACGGAGTGCTGCATAGGAACGAATAGCTTAAAAAAAGATCTCGGTATCTTCATCTGAATAATCATGAACAACCTTATTTCTAAGCTCGCGAACAGAAAACCAATAGTCGGCACTCTGGATCACACCCATCTTCTCGGCATGATCAAGATAGTCCCTGAACGTGCCACGAAAAGCTGGGTCAGATTGCGTAGCGCACAATCTCAAATAACGACTTAAAAAAATGTCGGTGAGTCGTGAAAATCTTGCAGAAAAACTCTCCCAAACCTCAAACCCCTCTTGATCGAGATCATTCTTGTGAGGAGATAGCACTATAAATTTTTGATAGCTATA